>AZHQ01000106.1 GCA_000504605.1 alpha proteobacterium SCGC AAA288-E13 | reverse complement strand
AACACCAATCCAAGCTTGCCCAAATGGGAGAGATGCTAAGCATGATAGCTCACCAATGGAGACAGCCTCTAAATGCCATAAGCCTAACATCCAACAATCTTCAATTTAAATGTATAATGGATAATATAGATAGAGATTTTTTTGAGCAGGAGTTAAAACTTATTGATGAATATTCTCAACACTTAAGCAAAACCATAGATGATTTTAGAGGATTTTTCAAAGAAAACAGAGAAAAAGAGATGATATCTTTATCAAAAATCGTAGATGACACATTAAACATAGTTAAAACCTCTATCGAAAACAAAAATATTAAAATCATCAAAAAAATAAAGCAAGACATAGAGCTTAAAACACACAAAAACGAATTAAAACAGGTGCTTTTAAATCTGATTAAAAATGCCGAGGATGTATTGTTGGAAAAAAATATCAAAAACGGGCAAATTACCATAACCGTAAACAAAAGAGTGTTGATCGTTCAAGATAACGGCGGGGGAATACCGCAAAACATTA
>AZHQ01000105.1 GCA_000504605.1 alpha proteobacterium SCGC AAA288-E13 | reverse complement strand
CATCAGATGGAGCTGTTCTAAAAAATAATCCCTTATCATCCAAAGTAGTTAAACCCGGAGATGTAGCTGATGGTGAAATCATAACAACACCATTAGGAACCGCAACATTAGAAGCAATTGCACCGGTAACACCAGAACAATCTGCACCCATAATAGCTGCTATACCTTGTGATACTAAGCCTTCAGCAGCAGTAGTTGCTGCTGCAGAGTCTATACAAGTTGAATCAGCTCTTATAGGTGTAATTTTTTCCCCGCCCAATAACGAACCAGAATCAGAAGCTTCTTTAAAAGCTAATTCTGCCGAGGCCGCCATTGCTGGAGTTAAGGATTCAATAGGACCTGTAAATCCCAGAATGATTCCCATTTTAATTTCTGCAAAAGTATTTGTCATTAAAATCGACAAAAACATCAAAGCAGCAATAAACAATCTTTTCATTTTTACCCCTCTAATTAATTTATAAAAAAAGAAAGTATTTACTGTTAATATTTCTTTTTTCAATGACTAAATAGT
>AZHQ01000104.1 GCA_000504605.1 alpha proteobacterium SCGC AAA288-E13 | reverse complement strand
ACCGGGGCAGGAAAAATTGGGTTTAATATACTGCCTTGCGGAGCATTCACCGTAAAAGGTTGAATAAGACCATAATTATTAGGAAGATTTGGTGCGACCAAGCATTTTAACGGATACACTGTATGTGCGTAGGCGTAACATAATGGCACATTTATACCTGATGGCTGGCTTGATGAAGTCCCAGAGTAGTCAACGACTATTGATTCGTCTTCTATGATAACTTTGCATTTGATTTCTAAGGGTTCGTCAATTCCACTCGTATTCACGACACTTTTATATCTTCCATTTGGGATTTTTCTAATTTCACTTTTCACAAAAGCATTAGTTTTTTCTATGATTAAATTTCCAATTTCTTTATATATTTTGCTTCCAACTTCGTTAAGAATTTCAATTATTTGATTTGAAGCAGTATGGCAACAGGATGCCATACCCTCAAGGTCGCCAATGACTTTCTCGGGAACTCTCACGTTATTTACTATAAAACGTTTTACGGTATGGGCTCTCTTTCCCT
>AZHQ01000103.1 GCA_000504605.1 alpha proteobacterium SCGC AAA288-E13 | reverse complement strand
AAGTTAGAACTTAAACTATTAATTTCATTATCTAAGTAAACTAATTCTTTCTCTAACAATCTTGTTTTGTTTTTTATCAAAGATGTAAAAATTAATCCTGATATTAGAGTTATTGATATTAAAATGTTTCTCATAAATGCAAACCCATTCCTTCTATCTCTAGATAGTTCTTAAATTTTTCTGTTAATTTATCAGGGAAAAAATACTTTTTATTATTTCTTATTCCATAACGTAGTTTTGCAGATCTTGATGGACGATTTATTAAAATTTCTTTTTCGGAAGGATTTATTGATTTTTTTATTGGGCAATCGAAAAGCCTTATATCTTCTTTATCTAGCTTTGGAAAATACCTTGAGGGATTTTTGTTTTTTTCAGAATAAGTTTTAAAAAAATATTTTACTATTTTATCTTCAAGTGAATGAAAACTTACTACAATTAATATTGCTCCTGGATTTAATAGTTTAGTAGCTTCTATAAGTCCTTTGATTAATTCACTTACTTCGTTATTTACAA
>AZHQ01000102.1 GCA_000504605.1 alpha proteobacterium SCGC AAA288-E13 | reverse complement strand
TGATATTTACGATAATGCTCAATATATAATAAAAGAACAAATTCAAATCTCTCCAGAAGATTTAAAGCTTTTAGATGATTTATCAAAGAAAATTTTAAAAGATTTTCTAAAAGAATTTGAAAATCTACCAAATATAAACAAAACCATTTTAGAAAAAGTAATAAAAGGATTAATTGATAAACATAAAACTAATTTTAAAGGAGTTGGCCAACCTCTAAGAATTGCTTTAACAGGCTCCAAGTTTGGTCCAGGTATCTACGATATTATTTTATCTCTTGATAAAAATGAAGCTGCGAAAAGATTAAAGATTGTCAATTAAAACAGAACCTGCTATTTCAGAGGATTTTTCAGTTTTAAAATTTCTTATTATTTCTTGATACTCATTTATTTGTTTTTTTGATAATTCTGGATTCGATAAAAATTCATCAACTTTATTAAAAATATCTTTTGGATTACATTTTTCTTGTAAAAGTTCAGGTATAATGACTTTGTCAGCAGCTATATTAATAATGTTT
>AZHQ01000101.1 GCA_000504605.1 alpha proteobacterium SCGC AAA288-E13 | reverse complement strand
AAGATATACTTAAAAACTTTATAGCATCTCTTATGCAAATTTTTAGTTAAATTGAGTTATTATCATACCAATTAGGGAGGGGTATAATGAAGTTTCTATTTTTACTTTTATTTGGAGCTATGCTATTTTTTGTTGGATGTGAAACAAAAGAGAGTGATAGTACAAATGATGCAATGGATAATAATTTTACTATATTAAGAGGAAGTGTACCTGGTACTCTTATAGAAGCTTTTTGTGAAGATGGGAGTTATTATAAAACTAACTCGGTAGAGAACAACACTTCTAAACACCCTTTTGCGATGGCAATTCCAAGAGATAAAAATTGCCATCTAGTTATGACAACAAATGAAGAAAGTGTAAATGAACAAGTTATTACACATCTATCATTTGTAACAACAGATAAAACAGGTTCTCTCTTTTCCCCTACTAAAAATGAAATTGATCTCGGCTATATTGATTTAAAATTATCTCGTAATGAGAGTGTTGATATAAATAACGATGGTGTTTTAGAAGAGTTT
>AZHQ01000100.1 GCA_000504605.1 alpha proteobacterium SCGC AAA288-E13 | reverse complement strand
CAACAATTATTTTCACAAGTATAAGAAAAATATATACTTTCATTTATCTAGACATTATTTCATGTGTTGCGCCAATCGGATTATTTTTAGGTAGAATTTCAAATTTTATTAATGGAGAACTATATGGTAAAGCAACTAATTTGCCTTGGGGTGTAATATTTCCAAATGTAGGAACTTTTGCTAGACATCCTTCACAAATTTATGAAGCCATATTGGAGGGAATTGTTCTTTTTATTTTAATAAATTTTTTCGCCTTAAAAAAACAATTATTATTGAAGACTGGATACGTTTCGAGTCTTTTTCTAATTTTTTATTCAACTGCGAGAATTATTGGAGAAAACTTTAGAGAACCTGATAAACATCTTGGTTACTTTTTTAATTATTTTTCAATGGGAGTCATACTAAGTTTTGCAACTTTTCTAGCTGGTTGTTTTATAATATTTCTTATGAGAAACAATGAACAAAATAATTAATATATTAAAAAAAAAAAAATCTATTCCTTTAGATCAATTTATTAATATTTC
>AZHQ01000099.1 GCA_000504605.1 alpha proteobacterium SCGC AAA288-E13 | reverse complement strand
AAAAATGGCAGGTCACATGGGGGATAAATTTAGAACAATGCTAAATCTGGAGGTAATTAAATCAGATCTAAATAATGATTTAATTTATTTGAAAGGCTCGATACCAGGTTCAAAAAATACATTAGTTTTCATAAAAAACTCAGTAAAAACGATTAGTAAAAAAACAATAATAGAAAAAAATAAAATGGTAGAAAAAAAAGATAAAAAGTAAATAAAAAATGAAAATAAACACTATTAGTATTAATGGAAAAATTACAGAATTTGAAATATCAGAAAAAATATTTTTTTCTGATATAAATAGTAAATTAATTGCTCAAGTTCTTTACTCACAAATTGCAAATTCAAAACCAAGACTAGCAAAAACAAAACAGAGAAATGAAATAATAGGTTCTACTGCAAAAATTTATGCACAAAAAGGTACTGGCAATGCAAGACATTCAAGTAGAAAGGCACCTGTTCTTTTAACTGTATTTACTATCTCCAATGTAGATTGGTCTAAAATTTTACTATCGTAAGCTCTAAGTTTAATTCTAATATTTT
>AZHQ01000098.1 GCA_000504605.1 alpha proteobacterium SCGC AAA288-E13 | reverse complement strand
ATATTTTGGAAACTTCAATTTTAAAACCCAGAGTAAATTTTGAATATAGTAAAGACGTTGCCTCTAACTCCAAGGCACATTCATACTATGTATCAGATAGCAGCAAAACTTATGCTTATAAAGCTAATGAAAATACCCAAGATATTTTTAAAGGTGGCTTAGGTTTTGATTTTACTAATCAACAAGGATTAACTTTAAGTGGTGAATTCGAAAAAAAAGTAATTAGTAATGTAGGTTATATAAATACCGCTTTTTTTACAGCGAGCTTTTTATCAAGAAAAGAAACAGAATATTTAATTGCCTTTAATGGAGATGAAGAATCTCTTGGTTCAAGCCTAAAAATTGCTAAAACCTTAGGTCCATTTGCTCTAGGGTTACAATTAGAAAATTATCTATCCAGTCAAAAAAACAGTAATCTCTACTTATCTTTAAGCAGCCAATTTTAAGAAAGTAGAAGAATGAAACAAGAAACATACCAGAAACATTTTTTGGGTGGTTATCCAAATGTTCTTTAGGTTAGCTTGGGTTCTTCTTCAAAAAGTC
>AZHQ01000097.1 GCA_000504605.1 alpha proteobacterium SCGC AAA288-E13 | reverse complement strand
GAGGAAATTGAGGATTTTGATTTCTATATTTTTCATAATCCATACCACATGAATTTAGCAAAACTAAACTCAAACCCAGAATTATGATCCCTAAAAGTTTTTTCATGATTGAATGCTATCAAAAGGTATGAATACAAGCCATTTGATTTATCTCTTTTGATACTAGTTTGATACTAGTTTTAAGGGTGTTTTTGTTGAATCTTTATGCGGTTTATTTTTTATGAATTTTAAATTGTCCGCATAACTCATGTTGATCAAGGTCTGTAAAGGTCTGTAAAGGTGAACCGCTAACCCAGTAAATAATCACCAGCTTCCTGTATGATTTTCCAGAGTTGGCGCGACTTATCTTCGTTCATACTAACTCAAATTCTGCTTTATCTCTTTTAAATCGAGTATTAAATCGAGTTTATCCCACATAATCCTATAACCCAGAACCACGATCCCTAAAAGTTTTTTCATTTCAAAACTTCTTTAATTATATCTTTACCATAAGCTATGAGTGTTTTTCGTGCATCATGACCACCTTTTACAATATGGAGCTCAACATTTAATCCTTCACGTTTTGCTA
>AZHQ01000096.1 GCA_000504605.1 alpha proteobacterium SCGC AAA288-E13 | reverse complement strand
AGTAACTCTAATCTATGGAATATTAAGATTTGCTAATTTTGCTTATGGAGACCTAATGGCTTTTGGAACCATGTTTGCAATTTTATTTACTTGGTTATTTCAATCTATTGGAATTAGTCTTGGAGTTTTGCCAACAGCATTGCTTGCTATACCCTTTGCAATAATTATTGCAATTTTATTTAGCCTACTGATTGATAAATTTGTTTTTAGTTATTACAGAATTAAAAAAAGTCCTCCAGTTACTCTTGCAATGGTGAGCATTGGAGTGATGTTTGTAATAAATGCAATTATTAGAATTATCATAGGACCTTACGATCGAAGGTTTTTTGATGGGGAAAGATTCATCATAAGAGCTAATGAATTTAAAGAGATGACAGGACTGAATGAAGGCTTAGCAATTAAGTCAACACAAGTCTTAACTTTATTTGTAACGATTGTGGTTGCCTCAATATTGTTTTGGTTTTTAAACAAAACTAGAACAGGAAAGAGCATGAGGGCGTATTCGGATAATGAAGATCTGGCTTTATTGTCAGGGATTAGTCCAGAAAGAGTAGTAATGATTACTACTA
>AZHQ01000095.1 GCA_000504605.1 alpha proteobacterium SCGC AAA288-E13 | reverse complement strand
TAAAGTTTTACCTAAGAACAGCTCACGACAAAATTCGTTTATTGTAAGATCAAAGCGCATTCTATTGGAAAGCCCAAACGCTGTAGAAAACCTTAATATTGTAGGTATATAGTCAACTTTATTTTTTTTTTCTAATAAGTATTTTTCCGTAGCAACCTTAGCTTTCGCATAAAGCGATTGTGGATCTAATTTTTCTTTTTCATCTACGAGCTTATCACTACTAACAATTCCATAATTTGAACATGTTGAAACTAGTATAACCCTATTTAATCCCTTTTTGTTTAGTGAATCTATGCAATTTACCATTCCTATTTCATTGATTTCTTTTGATTCCAAAGGATACTTTTTGGTAATTGGATCACCAACCAAACCTGCTAATAAAACAACATCTGAAACTCCTTCCAAAGCGTTAATCAAAGTTTTGCTTTTACAAAAGTTTCCAGTTATGGATTGATAATTTTTATTATTTAGATATTTAGAAATACAGTGTTCATTATTATACAAAAATAAATCTAAATTTTTCACCTTGTATCCTAAAGATAAAAGACATTCTGTAACAACTGTTCCAACA
>AZHQ01000094.1 GCA_000504605.1 alpha proteobacterium SCGC AAA288-E13 | reverse complement strand
TATGAATTCTAGATGCAATATATGCACAGTTTGTACCTTTAATTAATTTTCTTTTTTTCCAAGCTAAATACTGCTCAGGTAAAACAGACATGTCAAGGTCACATGTTAAAATCCATTTTGATTTAGAAATAAGTATCCCTTTTTTTATTGCATAGCCTTTGCCCACATTCTTTGTATAAGAAATTAATTTTATTTTAGCGTTAAAAAATTTTTTTTTATTTTTGTTTATAAATTTAAGTATTTTATTTTTTGATTGATCAATACTTCCATCATTAACAAAAATGATTTCAAAAAAAAGATTTGTATTTTTCTTTAAAAATTTTTCTATTATATCTAAACAATAATCCAGTCTGATTTCTTCATTATATAATGGTATAATGATAGAAGTGTGGTCTTTTTTAAAAGATTTTTTATATTTTTTCATTTATATATTAAATAAATTATCTAAATTAAAAATTATTTTAATTTTTTTTTTTCTCTTTATTTTTATTTATAAATACATCAAATCCTAATATTTTTTTTGTATCAAGACCTGCAGAACCACCTGTACACGGAGTCTTGTTAGCCCAACAACCTA
>AZHQ01000093.1 GCA_000504605.1 alpha proteobacterium SCGC AAA288-E13 | reverse complement strand
AGTAATGGAATAGAAAAAAGTTAATTTTCTATTTTTTACCTTTAAGCATTTTTTTAAAATTTTTAAAATTTTTATTTTTATTTGAATAGTAAAGAACTTTATCATTAAAAGAATCACTACATATAAATAAATTTTTATATTCACTTGAAATGATATTTAATACATCATCATCAGCCCATAATTTAGCAAAGTTTTTTGCCCTATCTAACTCTGTTAGTTTAAAAAATCTCATACGGTTTATATCTACTATCTTAAATATAAACGCAGAGTTCTCTCTCTTTATAAGGATATTTCCAGGGGAGTAGTCGTTATGAAATATACCTGCGTTATGAAGTTCCAGTGTAAAGCGGGCGAAAGCTTTAAATATTTCTTCTCTATCTTTAAAACTTTTATCTAAAAGTGGCTCTCTTATAGTAAAATCATACTCAAATTTTTCACTTATAAAGTAACTTTGTTTTAACAGAGTAGAGGTGTAAAACTCTATATATCCTATAGGTGTAGGAGTGAAATTTCCAATTTTAAGAGAGTATTCATAAGATTTTTTTGCTTTGGAGTCTCTAAAGTATGAGTAGGCAATTTGATT
>AZHQ01000092.1 GCA_000504605.1 alpha proteobacterium SCGC AAA288-E13 | reverse complement strand
AAGGTATCGAAGTTCCTATAGTATGATCAGAAAAACCAACTGGGTAAGGATAAATTTTAGATAATGTTTCGATATTGTTTAAGTTGATTTCTTTATCTTTGGGTGGATAGTTAGCAATACAATGAAGTAATATAATTTTTTGGTTACCGGTATTTTCGATTGTGCGGACTGCTTCGTCAATCTCTGATAAATTACTCAAACCTGTAGATAGAACTATTGATTTTTTCTTTTTTGATACATATTCAAGAAAATCATAATTATTCAGATCCATTGATGCAATTTTTATAAATTCTACGTCAATCTTGTCTACAAGAAAATCTACCTCTTTTTTTGAAAAAGGCGTCACAGCAAAATCTAAATTAAGTTTTTGAGAATAGTTTTTCATTTCTGTCAATTCATCTTCCGACATTGAGTATTTTGAAACTACATCTTTTAGTTTGGAATCTATTTGATAGCACTTTGAAGAAAAAAGACTATTTTCTGTAAAAGATTGAAACTGATCTAAATTATTACTTGACGATTTTATATTTTCAACCTCTAAACCAATTGCTGTCAAACGATCAACAATTTGTTCAAAATTTGCCTTAGTT
>AZHQ01000091.1 GCA_000504605.1 alpha proteobacterium SCGC AAA288-E13 | reverse complement strand
TAGAAAACGAACTTGGTTTTTCAGAATTTCCAGGTCGTGAGTTATTCTAAGTCTATGAGTTTACTCACGGATAAACTAGTTGAAGAAAACCATGAGCAAGAGAGCACAAGTAGTGCCCTCTTTGCTCCAATACTACTAGCTTTATCTATCATTATGATAGCCATATTTATCGGTGATATGCTTTTTGGTAAAAACTCTCTTGAAGTCTACTTGGCTTTAGAGAAACAACAAGCCGTACTAGGTAAAAAGATATACCAAATTAAAAATCAAAATGCCATGTTACAAAAAAAGTATTTTGAACTTAAAAATATCATGCCAGAAGAGGGAACTGAGTGAAAGTTTTACTTGTCTCACTTTTTTTCTTTCTTACCCTAGAAGCTAGAGACAATCCATTTACACCGCTCTTTGATACACCTACGCAGATACAAAACAATATCCCTATTCTAAATATTACTACAAACCCAACTTTTATAAGTGGTGAAAAAATAGAACTCGTTAAAAAACCTATTCCTCCTAAAGTAAAAATTATTGATAAACCGCGTATTGTAGCGATAACACCTATCAAAAAAACAGTTCTTGTTCCAGTAGAAACTTGTA
>AZHQ01000090.1 GCA_000504605.1 alpha proteobacterium SCGC AAA288-E13 | reverse complement strand
GATACCAAATCTTGCTCAAACTTTTGGAGTTATAAGTGGTTTTTCAGACCATACACTAGGTGCAACTGCACCTATCGTGGCGACTACTCTTGGAGCAAAGATTATAGAGAAACACTTTATACTTGATAAATCCATTGGTGGTGCTGATGCTGACTTTTCTATGGACAAAGAGGAGTTTGCGCAGATGATAAATGCAGTTCGTGATGCAGAAAAACTTCTTGGAAAAGTAGATTATAGTATGACACAAAAGAAGAAAAATTCGCGCCAATTTAGTAGAAGTCTCTATGTATCAAAAGATATAAAAAAGGGCGAAGTTTTTAGCCAAGAGAACATTAGAAGTGTAAGACCAGGTTATGGAATGCACCCTAAATATCTTAATGATATGATTGGAAGAGTGGCTGAGAGAGATTTTAGATTTGGCGATGCACTACAAGAAGGTTTATTGTAATGAATCTAATATACTGTATTTCAAATTCTTATTCATTTGATCAATATAAGAAGGATATATTTGAATAATCTTTTTATAGCTAGATCACCATTGCAAATTATCAATGCACTAGAAGCAATAGAATATTTTAACTTAAATAATAATATTTTAGTTATTGTTTATAACTATA
>AZHQ01000089.1 GCA_000504605.1 alpha proteobacterium SCGC AAA288-E13 | reverse complement strand
CTGTAAAAAATTTAGAGAAGCAACTTGCACATATAAAAACTCCAATGACCCTGTCTATTATTGGATGTGTTGTGAACGGACCAGGTGAAGCTGCCCAAACACAAATTGGATTAACGGGTGGAGGACAAGGCACTAATATGGTATATCTTTCAGGAATATCTCATCATAAGGTTGCAAGTAAAAATATAATTTCACATATAGTTAAATTAGTTGAAGAGAAATCGGTCGAATTAGAAAAAAAATAAATTTTATAATGATCCCAACAAAAAAAGTTGAGCAACTGGTAGATAAACATCAGTCTTTGGAAAAACAACTTTCATCTGGGGATATTGATAAAAAAGACTTTGCAAAAAAATCAAAAGAATATTCTAGTCTTGGAGAAATAATTCAATGTGCACGAAAATACCTAAATTTTGAAAACCAAAAGAAAGAACTAGATAAAATGATTAATGAACAAAATACAGATAAAGAAATGAAAGAGCTAGCTCAAAAAGAATTAAAACAGCTAATTGAAACTAAACAGAGAAATGAAAAAACTTTAAAACTATATTTGTTACCAAAAGACGAAGTTGATAAAAAAAATGCTATTCTCGAGATTAGGGCCGGAACCGGTGGATTAGAAGCAAGTTTATTC
>AZHQ01000088.1 GCA_000504605.1 alpha proteobacterium SCGC AAA288-E13 | reverse complement strand
AAAGGGTATATAAAAGAGTATTTTACCCTTGTTTGCAAAAGAGCAGGCTTTAAAGCGGTTTTTAAAAAAAATATAAAAATGCTAAATGACGAAGATATTTTTAAAGACAATCAGATAGATATGTTAGGAACTTTAAGAAAAAGCAAAGCTTTGGAAAACAATTATTTTTTCAGCAAAAATGAGATATTTAACATATACTTAGCCCTCGTAGCACCCAAAGGAGATAATGTAAGTCTGAAAAACCTAAAAGGTCAAAGAGTAGCCATAGTTCAAAGCTGTTATGCCATAAATATGTTAAGAAAAAAATACCCCGATATTAGGCTTATAGAGTGCGAAACAAATCTCGACGTTTTAAAATTCGTTCTAAGAAAAAAAGCCGATGCGGCTTTTGGAAACTATTATGTGCTAAACTATCTAATAGATAAAAATTTTATATCGGGTTTATCCATAACAACGATTCATAATGACAAATATATTAAAAAAATCCCTGAATTTATCGCTTTTTCCAAAAAAGACAAAATGCTAAAAAATATAATCGATAAAACGGTTGATTCCATAGATAAAGAGGAGATATTTCTGCTCAAAGAAAAATGGCTGAAACCTCCTACGAAAAAAAGAGTTTTTCTAACGAAAAAAAGAGAAAAAATTTCTATCG
>AZHQ01000087.1 GCA_000504605.1 alpha proteobacterium SCGC AAA288-E13 | reverse complement strand
TTTTTAAAAGAGGTCTTTTTGATCCCCTTAACATTTTATAGCCTAAAACGGAGTGTTCTTTCATGATCTCGAACTCTTGTGCCGTAAGTCTGCCCGGTTTGTTTAGTATATCGTCGGCTATGGCAACTTTTCCTATATCGTGCATAGGGCTTGCCTGTTTTAACATTTCAGCCTCTTTTTTGCTCAATCCACAGTGAAGAGCAAATATTTTTGAGTATTGAGCCACTCTTTTTACATGATTGCTGGTTTCTTTGCTTCTTCTTTCGGCAATTGAACCCATTACGAAAACAACCTCTTTTTGCGTATCTTCTATCTCTTTATTTAATAGATATATCTCTCCTATTCTACGTGTAACCTCTTTTTCCAAATCGTGATTTAACATATCCAAATCGTGATTGACTTTTTCCAGTTTCTGCTTGTATCGGATCAATTCGGATCTCAGTTTTATTCTCTCTATGGCATTGTATATGGTATCAATAAACTGTTTTAAATCAATGGGTTTTAAGATATAGCCGTTTATACCCAGCTTTATAGTTTCCATAAAGTGTTCACTGTCATTATATGCAGATAGTATGACAATTGGCGTATTTTTTGTTATATCCCTTATGTGTCCGCACATCTCTATACCGTTCATGTTCGGCATATTTATATCGCTGATTATAAGATC
>AZHQ01000086.1 GCA_000504605.1 alpha proteobacterium SCGC AAA288-E13 | reverse complement strand
AGAATTTTACCTAGCGCCGAGTTGAATCTGATTGCGGGCGCTTTAAAAATTCCTGCTAAAGCGATTTATGACCACCGCTTTAGCAGGTGGTTTTTTTTTGGAAGTCGTTATTTTTCATCAAAAGACCGGGTAATTTAACTAAATTGTGCACCTGACATATGTCGAAGCACTAAAAAGGAGAAAATGAGCAATATGAAAATTCAAGTAAATAATTGCTCTCATAGTATTAAGCTTATACTCCCTCTCAATGTGAGAGTTGTTTACAGGTTTTCTAATTGTTCATTACTCTCCTTGGAAGTAAAGAGAAGTTTAAAAGATGGAGAACTATAAAGGAAAAAAAAGAAGCTTAATTGAACGACTAAATTCTGGCCCTGTGATTTGCGCAGAGGGATTTCTTTTTGAAATTGAAAAAAGAGGATATATGGCATCCGGAGAGTTTGTTCCGATGGTTTCACTAGATCATCCAGAAGCTCTAGAAAATTTGCACAGAGATTTTCAACATGCTGGCTCTGATATAGTTCAAGCTTTTACTTATAATGGGCACAGAGAAAAGATGCGTGTTATTGGTAAAGAAGAACTATTAGAACCATTAAATAAATCAGCTTTAAAAATTGCGAAAAAAGTTGCTCTCGATACACCAAAAGGAATTGAGCCTAACTTGATGGCTGGTAACATTTCTAATTCAAATATTTGGAATGATAAAGACACTAGTCAAAACAAAGAAGTTGAAAAAATGTTTTCAGAAA
>AZHQ01000085.1 GCA_000504605.1 alpha proteobacterium SCGC AAA288-E13 | reverse complement strand
AGCCGATATAGTAAGTGCCGAGTGCAGTGCCTGCAGAATGCAGATAACAAACTCCCTGCATTACAAAGACTCAAAAGTTATTTTTAAAAACCCGATAGAGCTTATAGCCGAAGCATTGGGAGAGTAGATGGATTACTGGAATCATATATATCAAAACTTTTCACCTATAGCATTTAAAATAGGCGAAATAAGCGTACATTGGTACGGAATAATGTATGTTTTAGCTCTTTTATCAGCTTTTTTTGTAGCAAAATGGTTTATAAAACACGATAATTTACTAATATCGGATAAAGAGCTTGACGGCTATTTTATATATATAGAGATAGGTGTTATATTTGGTGCAAGACTCGGATATATCATCTTTTACGATCCTCATACAAGCTATTATTTAACTCATCCTTGGCAGATATTTAATCCCTTTATGGACGGAAAATTTGTAGGAATAAGCGGAATGAGTTACCATGGAGCCGTTATAGGATTTTTGATAGGAACTTACGCTTTTGCTAAAAGATATAAAAAAGATTTTTGGTTTTTGCTTGATATAGCCGCCGTTTCCGTACCTCTCGGATATATTTTCGGAAGGATAGGAAACTTTTTAAATCAAAGACTTATAGGAAGAGTTACGGATGAACCTTGGGGAATATATGTTGATGGCGTTTTAAGACATCCGTCTCAGTTGTATGAAGCTTTTCTTGAGGGATTTTTGGTTTTTGTCATTCTTTTGATATATAGAAAACATAAAAAGTTTAACGGCGAACTTATCATTTTATAC
>AZHQ01000084.1 GCA_000504605.1 alpha proteobacterium SCGC AAA288-E13 | reverse complement strand
ATTAATTTTTTTTTTAATTTTAAATATATTTAATAATACCTTTGTGAATCCAAGATAAGTAACTTCTTTTAAATCATAAAGAGATTTAATTCCTAAAGCTTTTAAATGCTCTCCTCCTACAGACAAATATTCGATATCAGACTTTGAACTTTTAAGCTTAGAAATTACTTTGGAAGCTAATTTATCTCCCGAAGGTTCTCCAGTTAATACAAATATTTTTTTCATTTGACTGTTAAAAACATCTTGTTTTTATTAGCAAAATTAATGCATTTGTTTCTTTCTAAAAAAACATTTTGTTTTGCTTTTAAAACTATTCCTTTAAGTCCAGCAGCTTTACATTGAACTAAAGTCTTTAAGCCAACTGTTGGTAAATCAATTCTTAAATCTTGTTTTTTCTTAGGAAATTTAACTAAAACACCTTTATTTCTTTGTTTTTTGTTTCTAACTTTTTTTAACATTTTTTCAGTTCCATCCTTCCCTTCAATAGCAACAATTTTGTTATTTCTAACAACGGTTCCCTGGCTAAAAGTGTACTCACCTAATCTGTTCAGTGTTGATATACCTTTTTTAATATCTTTGTTGTCATTTCTATTAGGTTTAACTTTAGAATAAGTTCCTTTTTTAAGTGTAAGTTCAGAATTATAAGTTAAAGAACTTATAGTGCTTATTCTTTCCTGTTTTAATATTTTAATTATTTCTTTTAAAATTGCTGCATCACCTAGTTTTGAGCTCCTGACAATCCTGTGAATGTAATAAATTCCCTTAAAATCTAATTTAAGCTTAG
>AZHQ01000083.1 GCA_000504605.1 alpha proteobacterium SCGC AAA288-E13 | reverse complement strand
CGTTATCTCACTGAAATGGCCTACCCAGTGGTCTACTCCAACAATGTCACACAGGCATGCTCTTTATGATTTTATGAGAGTCATTGACAGGCGTTAGCTATGCGCAGCCAGATTGCTACACATGCAGTGCTAGACAGCCTGTGTGAGTCTTACAGAGGCTTTGTGTCTTGGGTTACTAGTACAGGGAAAGTGCTAGCAAAGAGGGGGGCTTATACCTTCTTCCATAAGTACTCTTAGGTGCCTTTATATCCCCTATGGATATATCACTTAGCTGTAAAGTTAGAGTGTATTTAACAAGTCGCGATACCCCCGTGCAGGGATCAACTTGGGGTAGACAGGTATATGTAGTTGGGCTGTTACACGACTGAGGGTTCGATAAACTAACCCTGTCGATTTTTGTAGAAGCTTCCCATGATGCTCTTTATTTCAAGCACATTGAAATTCGGGTCTTCCACAAAAAAGGTTTCCTGTTGTGTCTCCTGTCCTTCGAACCTGATGTACGGTTCATCTAAAAAACCCACAGATTCATTTATCGACTTTTTGACCTTAGAAAACGCTTCCCATTCTAGATGTATGCCAAAGTGAGGTACACAGACTTTACCCATATCCACTTCATGACGCTCCCGTTCCTCGCCTTTCCCCATCCGAGGTGTGGTCTCATGCAGTGTCAGCTCGTTACCCCAAAAATCGACATCCTGCCAACGGCCCACTTCAGATGGCCCCAGAGAACATCCCAATATGTTTGTGTAGAACGGCAGTGTTTTGCTTAAAGAGCCAGCAGGGATGGT
>AZHQ01000082.1 GCA_000504605.1 alpha proteobacterium SCGC AAA288-E13 | reverse complement strand
AGATGGCCTATCTGGAAATTATTTTTCCCTGAGGTATCCCTACCTCTTACAAGCCAAATCGGGCGGTTGGCAAATTCTGACGTGCCAATACTCGAACTTTGACCAACCTCAATGGATCGATCAAAAACCGATGACGCTGGCATGTACCTTATAGCATAGCCAGCCCGCCTTTTAGCTGACTGGTTTCGATTTGATCCGTGAACCAAATAAACATCATGCAAGGACATCTGACCCCTTTCAAGAAGATCATCTTTTACTTTCAATTCATCGATTTCTGAATTAAGGATTTCTTGGTTCAAAACCAGACTTTTCGAATCTGAATAGTGATGTTTGAAAAGTTGTTTTTCTTTGTGCGAACCAGGCAAATAACGCATGCAACCATTCTCCTTTGTTGCATCATCAACGGCTATCCAAACCGTGCATGTTGCTAAGGGTCTAATTGGCCAAAAATGACCATCCTGATGCCACGGAACTTCTAAACCAACATTTGGTTTTTTACAAAAAACACCCGAACTCCACAAAATAATATCTGGACCAATAACACTCTCAACAAAGTCCAAAATCTCTGCGTTGGTACATACGTCCATGAATCTGCTGTTGAGGCCATCAATGGGACATTTCTCATTGAAGATGTGGGGGCCAACCAAATATTCTGAGGGGATTTCTGGAAAAGCGTCTACCAGCTCCCCTATATCGTCAGATAACTGATTTATCACTTTTTCAGACAATTTGTAGTCGGGTATTGTTAACCCCTCGTGCTTATACTCCTCAATATTGCTTTCAGCTAATTTCATATCATTGTCCCCATTTTTTGTTACCCTACCAATTTGTTTTACTCTG
>AZHQ01000081.1 GCA_000504605.1 alpha proteobacterium SCGC AAA288-E13 | reverse complement strand
ATCGTTATAAAAGGTGCTAAAGAACACAACTTAAAAAATATTTCTCTAGAAATACCAAAAGACAAGTTTGTGGTCATAACAGGACTTTCTGGTTCGGGAAAATCATCTCTAGCTTTTGACACAGTATATGCAGAAGGTCAAAGAAGGTACGTTGAAAGCTTGTCTGCTTATGCTCGACAATTTTTAGATAAAATGAAAAAGCCAAATGTTGATCTCATAGAAGGACTAAGCCCAGCAATCTCCATTGAACAAAAAAATACACCAAAAAATCCAAGATCAATAGTAGCTACGGTAACAGAGATTTATGACTACATGAGAGTTTTGTATGCACGAATAGGAATTCCTTACTCTCCTTTCACGGGAAAACCAATTAAATCTCAAACTGTTTCTCAAATGGTAGACAAAATATTAGAGATTCCTAAAAAAAGTACAATTTATTTACTGTCACCAATAGTAAGGGGCAGGAAGGGAGAATATAAAAAAGAAATATTAAATTATAAAAAAAGAGGTTTTCAAAAAATTAAAGTAGATGGAACCCTATACAATATTGATGACATTCCTGAGCTAAATAAAAAAACTAAACATGAAATTTCAATTTTAGTGGATAGAATAGTTTTAAATTCAAATCTTGGAAATCGACTTGCTGATAGCATTGAGACTTCACTTAATTTATCAGGAGGCCTCCTTTTTGTTGAATATGAAAACGAAACTTTACCAAAAAAATATAGAAAAATTGAAAAAATTACTCTTTCTTCTAAATTTGCATGTCCAGAAAGTGGTTTTACAATTGAAGAAATTGAACCGAGACTTTTTTCTTTTAATAGCCCTTATGGTGCTTGTGAAGAAT
>AZHQ01000080.1 GCA_000504605.1 alpha proteobacterium SCGC AAA288-E13 | reverse complement strand
TCAATGAAAAAGAAGTTCGAGCAAGAGACGCGCAAACATTTTTTGCAGATCTATCGACTGGAGCGCACTCACCTTCGATAATTGGCCAAGGAAGAATTGGGGCGCTTGTAACCTCAAAACCATCTGACAGAAGAGCTATATTAGAAGAAGCTGCTGGAATATCAGGAATTCATTCAAGAAGACATGAGTCTGAATTAAGATTGAATTCAGCAGAAAATAATTTGAAAAGATCAGATGAGCTAAGAAGACAGCAAGAAAAACAACTGGAAAACTTAAAGAAACAAGCAAAAGAAGCAACAAAGTATAAAAAGATTTCAGAAGAAATTAAAAAATTCGAAGCAGGACTTAACTATTTAAGATTACGGGATATTGAAAAAGATATTATATTAGAAAATGAAAATATTAGTGAATCTGATGATGAAGTAAATGGATTAACGATTGAGCTAAAGCATTGTGATGATCTGCTGGAAAAAGAAAACTTAAAATTGAAACCTTTGAGAGATCAAAATATTGAAGTGTTATCCAAATTACAAAGACTAAATTTAGAATTAAAATATTTAGAAGAACAGGAAAACAGAATAAAGGAAGAAAAAAATAATCTAATAGATGCCAACAAAACATTGGAAATTGATATTGATAGAGAGAAAAAAATAATTATTGATGCTTCTTCGAATGAAAAAAGATTAAAAGAAGAAGAAAAAGATTTAATTGATTACCAAACAAAATATTACGAACTTGAGAAACAAACCAATCAAGATTTAAACATAACAACAGAAAACCTTAAAATTGACCAAGAAAAGCTTGAAAAAATCTCTCAAGAATTGGTTATAAATTCTGGTTCAAAGGAAAATTTAGAAATCATAAAAAATTCTCTATCAGATTTAGAGAAATGCCAAGAGT
>AZHQ01000079.1 GCA_000504605.1 alpha proteobacterium SCGC AAA288-E13 | reverse complement strand
AATTAATCCTAATATCGGAAACGTTTCTGTGCCCGATGAAAGATTAAATATTATTTCAAATATATCAAAGTCAAAAAAAGTTGTTAATGCAGGAATTTTTTCATCTCCTCGAACTATGGTTTTGTATTGATAACTTAAATTTTTTGGCGCATGATTTCCATCAATCAAAATTATATTTGGTTTGTGTTTTAAATTATTTATAGCCCTTTTCATTGCGAGTAACGTTGCTTGCAAAATATTTAATTTATCTATTTCTTTTATTGAAGCTTTACTTATGGAATAAATAGAATTTTTTTTTATATAATTTGCCAATTGTTTTCTTTTCTTGGCTGAGATTTTTTTTGAATCTTTAAGTAGATTTTTATTGATATTTTTTTTTAATATTACCGCTGCTGAAAAAACGGGTCCAATCCAACTACCTCTACCTACTTCATCTACGCCAGCAATTAATTTGTTTTTGTTCAAAGAATTTTACTTATAAGATTAAAAATTTAGTTGCTTTATTTTTTCTCTTATTAACTTTAAATCAATCCAGGCTAATTTTTTTTGATCAGGTTGTCTCATTAAAAAAGCAGGATGAAAAGAAGCTATTATATATGGATCACAATTTCCAATTTTTTTTTTTATCCATTTCCCCCTTACTTTTGAAATTACTTTCTCTTTTCCTATAATTGCGTTAAGTGCGGTGCTACCTAAAAGTACAAGAATTTTTGGATTAATTATTTCTATATGTAATTTTAAAAAGGGGTAATATCTTTCAATTTCCTGATCAGTGGGCCTTCTATTTTTGGGTGGTCGGTAGTTTACTACATTTGATATATACACTTTTTTTCTATTCAAATTTATTGATTCTAACATTTTATCTAATAGCTTACCCGCACGTCCCACAAAAGGTAGGCCTTCTTGATCTTCTTGTGCACCAGGTCCTTCAC
>AZHQ01000078.1 GCA_000504605.1 alpha proteobacterium SCGC AAA288-E13 | reverse complement strand
TAATACAGAAAAAATTTTAGATAATGTTTTTTCATTACTATTTTCTATTTTGTTAATATATCCATTTTCTGCTATATAAAAATCAGAATTTATATTTTCTTTTTTGCTATATCGTTGTAATGCTTCTATCATATATGGACTATGTGAATTTACTACTATTTTTATTCCATTTTTTACAAGTTTTGTTATTAATTTGGCAAATTTTAATTGCCATTTTGGATGAAAATGAATCTCTGGCTCATCAAATATAAATAATCCATATTTATTTAAATAACAATTTTGTAATAATATTTGAATAATTCCAAAGCTTTTAATTCCTGTTGCTATATTTGATAAAGGAATATCTTTATTATTTTTTTTATAATAAAATTTACCTTGTTTGTTTTTTATAAATTCTCCATTGATAATAGAAGTTATATTATTTATAAAATTTTCATTATCATCACAATCTCTTCTTTTTTTTGCTAATTTAACATATAAATCCCATAAAATATAAGGGTAATCTATGCTTACATCATATCCATATATTTCATTTTCAGTTCTATAAGCTGAAATTGATACAAAAAAATCATACAAATCCCATACAAGAGGTGTTTGTATATAAGTGCAATCTAAAAATTTTCTATAATCTTTTTTATCTAATCCACTAAATGATACACACTTATTTTCCTCTATTTTAACTTCATACATAATTTTTTCTTGTGTTTTCAATAAAATGTTTCCGTTATTAGAAACATCTCTATCAAAAAGTAATTCAATCTGCTTGTCAAATCCTTTTTGTCTATTTTTTATAAAGTTTAATGATTGTTTAGAAATAAATTTATGTCTTGCTGTATTATCAGACTTAATTAAAGCCATTAAAACTTTACCAACTGTACTTTTACCATTGTCATTTTCACCAGCAATAACAGTGAGCCCATTTATATTAACATTTGCTTCTTTTATGATACCTATATTTTGTAATTTTAATTGCATTTTATAATTTCCTCATTTTTTTCAAAAGTTCTTTAATATTTTGTGTGGTATCTATATCAGAATTTAAATTATGTGGATAATAAAAACCATATATTTTTTT
>AZHQ01000077.1 GCA_000504605.1 alpha proteobacterium SCGC AAA288-E13 | reverse complement strand
ACACTTTGTGCTTATATTGATGTTGCTTTTAATATTGAGAAAACTAAAATTCAATACTTATTTCGACATTACATAAACTTTATTATATTTTTTATTAGTGTCTATTTTTTTTATTTAATTGGAAAGTTCAGATTTAATGATTGGAGAATAGGGATTTTAGGAAGCATTTTTTTAGTTTTGTCTCCAAGAATATTCGCCCAGAGCTTTTATAATAATAAAGATATTGTTTTTATGTCTCTATTTATTATTGCTCTATACAGCTGCGTTAAATTTATTTACAAACCAAATATTAAACACGCTATTCTGTTTGCATTAACTTCTGCCCTTGCAACAGATGTGAGAGTAATGGGTATAATGTTACCTCTATTAACATTATTTTTCATTCTAATTTTGTCGCTAAGAGACAAATTTTTTTTAAAAAATAATCTATTTTCTGTCGTAACCTTTCTAATTTTAACACCTAGTTTTATCATTATTTTTTGGCCATACCTCTGGCCTGATCCAATTATAAATTTTATTGTAGCATTTAAGAATTTATCTGCATTTCCTTTGGACATGATGAAAAATCTATACTTTGGAAATTATGTGTATTCTTCCTATGCGCCATGGCACTATTCATTAATTTGGATTGGAATAACCACACCAATTCTTTATGTTATTTTATTCATTTTTGGTTTTTATATTACATTAGCTAGAGTTATAAAAAGACTTTTAAATATTAACGAAAATAAAAAATTTAACGACTTGTGGCGAGGAAAAAAAGAAATGATTGATTTGATGATATTACTTAACTTTTTTTTACCTATTTTTGTGGTCATAATTCTCAATTCAACGCTTTATGATGGCTGGAGGCAATTATATTTTACTTATCCTTCTTTTTTATTGTTATCTCTCTATGGATTTCAAAAAGTTATAAATAAAATAAAAAAAAAAAAATTACATAATTATTTTTTAGCTTTTGTAATTTTAACTTTAACAGCTAATTTAATTAATATGATCAGAATTCACCCTTTTCAATACGCATATTTCAATTTTTTAGCAGGTAAAGAAACTGAAAAAAATTTTGAAGCTGATTATTGGGGGG
>AZHQ01000076.1 GCA_000504605.1 alpha proteobacterium SCGC AAA288-E13 | reverse complement strand
CAGAAATAATTTCACTTAAAAAAACTTCCTGCCTGGTTTGATTAGGAATTTCAATTCCTACTGTATTTTTTCCAGGTATTGTAGCAACTCTTGTAGAAAGTGAGCTTGTATTTCTAGCAATATCATCAGAGAGATTAATTATTTTAGAAACCCTTATTCCAGGAGCAGGCTCAAACTCATATAAAGTTACAACAGGACCATAGCTAATTTTTTTAATCTTTCCTTCAACACCAAAATCTAAAAAAATTTTTTCTAAAAGTTTAGGACTAGTATGTTTGTTATCTGAATTTTCAAATTTTAAGTTATTTTCTGGGGGTTTTTTTAAATATTCAATTGGAGGTAACTTGATTTTTTTTGTATAAAAATTTTTTTCAACATTTTTAAATGGTAAGTTAGGTTGAGTAGTTTCAGTTTTAATATTTTCATTAATTTTTTTTTCTAAATTTATTTTGTCTTCAGAATTAAAATTTTTTTGTTTTAATTTTAAAGAAAATAATTTCATCACAAAAAATAAGACCGATTTTATCAATCTAAAAAAAGTCTTGATACTAAATTGGATACTTAATAAGAAGAAAATTATTGTTAAACCTAATAGAATAAAAAAAATTATATTTTGATCAATTGATCCGTTAAAGTTATAAATAAATTCCTTTATGTTGCGACCAACAAAACCCCCATTTCCATTTATGATTAACCAAAAAGAATCATCTTTATAAATACTTGTAACTGTGGAACCAGAAAAAATATAAATTATTATATAAAATAAATTTGATAAAATATTTTCCAGCTTTTTATATCTAATTATTAATATACCTGTAAAAAAAATAGTAATACAAAATAAAAATGAAATTATCCCAAATGATTGTAAAATTAGATCTGATATAAAACTTCCATAAAACCCAAATAAATTTTGTATTTTTGTATTTTCTGAAAATATAAAATTTGGATCCTCGGGCGTATAGGTAAATAGTGATAACAAAAGAAAAAAAGATAATAAAACTGTTAATAAACCAATTATTTCAATAATTCTTTTTCTTAAAAAACTTGATATTTTTGAATAGTTTGTAGATTGCATATCATCGAATCAAATTTATAACTTTATATCATTTTTTC
>AZHQ01000075.1 GCA_000504605.1 alpha proteobacterium SCGC AAA288-E13 | reverse complement strand
TGGCACCTTTTGCTAAAGCTGGGCTAGGAGCAGTTTTTACTGCTGCTTTTATAGGTGGAATTTTTCAAATGTGGATAGGTAAAATGTTAAAACCCATTCGGTATATGTTTCCGCCATTGGTGACAGGAATTGTTGTATTAATGATTGGAATTAGTCTACTTAAAGTTGGATTTATGTATGCTGGAGGTGGTGGATGGTTGATGAACAATAAACCTGAAGTCTTCGGAAATACTAGTCATTTATTTATAGCTTTTACAGTTTTAATAGTTGCGCTTGTAGCACATCAAAAAGGAAAAGGAATGGTATCTTCGGCATCTATTCTGATTGGAATGGTTGTTGGTTACATAGTAGCAATGGCAATGGGGATGGTTAATTATGGAAAAATTGCTTCTGCTGACTGGTTTGCTTTGCCGATGCCATTGCAGTATGGATTAGATTTTGTTCCTGGAGCTATCATATTAATGTTGTTTATGTCTATCGTAACTACCATTGAAACCATTGGTGATATAAGTGCTACCACAATGGGAGGAGCAAATAGAGAGGCCACTGATAAAGAATTATCTGGAGGCATAATGGCTGATGGACTTGGTACTGCTTTTGGATCTATTTTCAACGCAATGCCGAATACTTCTTATTCACAAAACGCAGGTCTTGTTGCCTTCACAGGAGTAATTAGCAGACATGTAAGAACAGTAGCGGGAGTAATTCTAATTATTTTAGGATTGTTTCCAAAGCTTGGAGGAATTATTGCTGCAATGCCAGAATCTATAATCGGTGGAGCTGCTATTATTATGTTTGGTCTAATCACAGCAGCAGGTATCAAACTGATTTCTCAGTCAGAAATGAATCAAAGAAATCTGTTAATATTAGCCCTATCTCTTTCTTTTGGTATTGGCATGTCTTTATTACCTCAGTTTGTTGCTCATATACCGGATTTTGGAATCAGTTTAAAGTTATTGTTAACAACTGGATTAATTCCCGCAGGATTGTTAGCATTTATTTTAAACGCTACCTTTCCAAAAAAATAGTAAAATAAATTATAATTATATTAATTTTAATTTTTTCTTTTGAATAAAATCTTTTTTAAAATTTGAATTTTTTAAATATTTTCTATAATTTTTCTTATATTTTTTCCATTCTTTATCAATGAT
>AZHQ01000074.1 GCA_000504605.1 alpha proteobacterium SCGC AAA288-E13 | reverse complement strand
CGGCACGGGCATTACTTTCCCTGCGTTATATGACAATCATGACTATGGTTTTTCAAATGCCAATCCAAAAGAAAGTATTGTAGCTGAGAAAAGTAAAAGTTTTGATTTTGGGTATGAAACTTTTTTTGAAAGTTTAAATCTTGGTTTTAATATTTCTTATTTTGATATTGAAATAAAAGATCCACTTGCTAGTTGGAATGATATGCAACAAAATTCTAAAGGAATAAATAAAAGCAAAGGAGTCGAATTGGCAACAAATTGGTCTCCATATAATAATTTGAATATAAATTTCAATTATACGTACACAGATAGCTATTCTGGTATGGATTGTGACAAGCCCAATAAAGATGAATTTGGTTTAAACAGTTGTATAGATGGCAATAATGGTATCCTTGATTACGCGATGGTCAGAGTTCCTTTACATGCAATGAACTCTAAAGTTAGTTATGATTTTAATAAAGATTTTAAGAGCTCGGCGACAATTAAATATAATGGTAGAGTTAGAGATTATGGCGGATCAGATTATGACTTTAAAGATCAAATACTTGATGAATATTTTGTAGTAGATCTTGGAGGTACATATAATTTATGGAATACTTACAGTTTAGATTTTAAATTAATAAATTTATTTGATAAAGAATACGAGCAAGCTTTTTTATTTCAGGGTCCCCCAAGAGAACTAAATATAGGTTTAAGAAAATCATTTTAATGAGAGAATTAAAAAAAACGACACCACAAGAAGCGTTTTAAGCTTAAATAATTAAGACTAGTTTTTATTATTAAATTAATGTATCAAGATAATTAACATGAAAAAATTTTTTAAACTTTCTTCACATGACATATTTCCAATTAGCTTAATTTTATTGTTGGCATTTTCTAGGCTAATACCTCATCCACCTAATTTTACTCCAATAGTGGCTGTAGCGATAATGAGTGGTTATTTTTTTAAAAATATAAAATTATCTTTTATTGTATTGCTAATTTCTATGTTATTGGTGGATGTTTTCATTGGATTTTATAAACACATGTTGTTTGTTTATTTATCATTATTTCTGATAACTTTTATCTTCTTTAAAATATCTGACAAAATAAATTTCAAAAATTTGTTCGTTTTTGGTTTTTTGGGTTCATTAATATTTTATTTGGTTTCTAATT
>AZHQ01000073.1 GCA_000504605.1 alpha proteobacterium SCGC AAA288-E13 | reverse complement strand
CATACACCAAGCATTTTTAACCTTTTTATTTTCTACTAAAATGTACTCCCACTGAAAATTTGCAGTTGGATCAGCAAGGTTGTTTTGGTAAAAATATTCGCTTACCGCTTCCTCAATTCGATGTCCAATTTCTTTTATTTCGTTTAATTGATTTAAATCATCACTTAACTTTTCTTTGCTTTTTACATTTTCATATATTTTTGCAGCCTGTCTATTTAAAGACGATTCCGGAATTATTTTTAGCTGTCTTCTATCTGTAAATGGTACTGTAGTGCATTGATGTATTAATAAACTACAATAACCACAACCGAAATATCCGAGAAATTTTCTTCTATTCATCTACTTTATCAAATGATAATTTATCGTAATAAAAAATTATTTTAAATAATAATAATCTATTTGTTAGTTTATAATATTTACATCTTATACTAGTTATAAGACAATATAAATGGATAAAAAGAAATGAAGGTTTCAATAGTATCAAAATTAAGAAATTATTTCATAACTGGAGTGTTAGTTTTAATCCCTATTGGGGTGACTGTTTATTTAACATTATTTTTTATTAAAATTTTTTCTAAGATTTTACCTCAAGAAATTAATCCAAACAATTATCTTCCATATTCAATTCCTGGATTAGAGATTATTATTTCAATAATTGTAATAACACTTATTGGATGGTTATCATTATCCTTTTTGGGTAAAAAATTAGTAAAACTTGTTAATGATATTTTTAAAAGAATTCCTTTCCTAAGAACAGTTTATTCAGCTATTGGTCAAATGACACAAAGTTTTGCCCTAAGTAGAAAAAGTAAAAAAAAAAGTGTTGTTTTGGTTGAATATCCTCGAAAAGGTTCTTGGGCAGTAGGTTTTGCTACACAGGATAACAAAGGAGAGATTAGATCTAAAACAAATATAGATCTGGTAAATGTTTTTGTTCCCACTACCCCAAATCCTACCAGTGGCTTTTTATTAATGTTTCCAAAAGATGAAATAATATACTTAGATATGAGCTTTGAAGAAGCTTCTAAATTTATTGTCTCTGCTGGAACTTCAAATCCATAGAAATAAATAATTAACTGTTTATTTCATTAATAATATCTGCACGATCATATAACTTTAATAAAGGTTCGTATTTACTAATAATAGTTTCATCATTT
>AZHQ01000072.1 GCA_000504605.1 alpha proteobacterium SCGC AAA288-E13 | reverse complement strand
ATATAAGGTTATTGTTGTATCTTCGGCTATGAGTGGAGCTACAGATGATTTAATTAAAAAATCAAAAAAAATTAGTAATACATTTGAAAAATCTGAGCAGGATGTTTTGGTCTCTACAGGTGAGCAAATTACATGCTCATTGTTAGCTGGAGCTCTTATAGAACTAGGATTGAAATCAAGATCCTGGTTGAGTTGGCAGTTACCAATATTGACTGAAGGTAGCCATACTTCATCAAGGATAAAAAAAATTAATATAAAGGAGGTTTTGTCCTTTCTTAAGAAAGGTGGCATACCTGTAATAACTGGGTTTCAAGGAGTTTCGATTGATAGACGTGTTACAACAATTGGAAGAGGAGGCTCAGATGCCTCAGCGATAGCCATCGCCAAGTTTTTTGGTGCGGATAGTTGTGTAATTTATACAGATGTTGATGGGGTTTACACTACTGATCCCAAAGTTAATTCAAAGGCAAAACGAATTGATAAAATTTCATATGAAGAAATGTTAGAGATGGCGTCTCTTGGAACTAAAGTTATGCAATCATCTTCCATCCAGGATGCAATGTTAAATAATATAAAAATAGATATTAGATCTACTTTTTCGAAAAATCTTGGAACAAAGATTACAGATGAAATTAAGGTTATAAGTAAAAAGGCAATAACTGGAATCTCATATACAAAAGATATTGCCAAAATTACTGTGGTAGGCGTAAAGGATAAGCCAGGTGTTGCATCTGAAATGTTCAAACCTTTGAAAGAGATCAATTTAGACATGATAGTGCAATCGTCTTCTGTCGATGAAGGAAAAACTGATGTTACTTTTACAATAAAAAAAGAAGATATTAAAAAAGCTATAATTCTATTAAAAAAGAATAAAAAAATTTCCTATGAAAAAATTATTCAAAATGATAAAGTTTCAAAAATATCTGTAATTGGTGCTGGGATGATTACCCAGCCTGGGGTAGCGCAAAAATTTTTTAATGCATTAGCAAAAAAAAAAATTAATATAATGGTCATTTCTACATCAGAAATAAAAATTTCTGTACTCATTGATCAACAGCATACTAATAAGGCAGTTAAAGTTTTACATAAAGAATTTGATCTTGAATAAATATAAATAATTATGAGTGTAAGACCATTTAGAGATATCAATAGAAAAAAAA
>AZHQ01000071.1 GCA_000504605.1 alpha proteobacterium SCGC AAA288-E13 | reverse complement strand
AACAATATTTTCAATTTTTCTTTTAATAATATTCTTTGAAGTGATGTTATTATTAACGTACTTTATCTTTCCATAAATTAGCAAGAAAACTAATTGAAAAAATTTTTTAAAATAAAATTGAAATTTTTTTTTAAATTTTACCATATAAATATATTGACTTTAAAATATAAAAAAAAAAATGAACAAACTACAGTTATTTTATTCAATCAATAAACAGTAAAAAATTTAAATTTATTTGATTATAACCTTTGTATCAATGAAGTTTAAAACTTTTTTTGGGCAATTCTAGATGATAAAAGATATTTATTAGAAAATTATGCATCTATAGAGATATTCATGGACAATATGAGTAAAATTGCATTAATTAAAGAAAAATAAGTTTTAATGGATAAAAATTTGGAAATATTTTGTGTTACTGATAAACATTTTAATTTTTTTAATGACATTAGATATAAATTAGCTGCTGTGGGAAAAAATAATTTTCCATCTCATTATATATCTTGCAATACAGGTGAAAATATTTTTTACAAAGAAGAATATTACTCTGAACTAACTTTTCATTACTGGTTTTGGAAAAATTTATTAAATAATTATTCTAATGAGACATGGATTGGATTTTGTCAAAAAAGAAGATTTTGGCTACAAAAAAAAGAAGATTCAAATTTAAAAACAAATATAAATATCAAAGATAAATTTCTTTATGAAATTCCCAAAGAATGGAAACATTTTGATGCAATAATTTGTGAACCCATTGGTGTAAGTAAACCTAAATTTATGAAAGTTTTTAAAAGAGGTTTCAAAAATTTATTAAAAGATTCCTCCATAATTTTTGATCAAAAAAAACAAACACTAAAACTTCATTTTGATATGTTTCATGGATATGGTAATATTGATTTAGCTATTAATGTTATGCATTCAAAAGACAAAGAAGATTTCAAAAAATTTATATACAATTCAATAAGCTATCACCCACATATAGTGTTTATATCTAAACCAAATATTGCTAATCGTTGGTTTTCTGATCTTTTTAGCTGGCTAGATAATTGTGAAAAAATTTTTGGATTTAATACACTTAAAGGATATGACAACAAAAGGTTATATGCTTATTTAGCAGAAAGATATTTGTCTTTTTGGTTTAAAAAATATACTAACTGTACTGATTGGC
>AZHQ01000070.1 GCA_000504605.1 alpha proteobacterium SCGC AAA288-E13 | reverse complement strand
ACCTATTTCTAATATTAAGTTTGGATTATAAACATTCGTTATGTACCTTGCTAATTTTTTAAATGATAGTTTCATTGTTTGAGACATAGAAGATCTATAAGGATATTTATTATTAAACATTTTTTTTTTTGGTATTTTTTTCAATATAGATACAAGTTTAGTTTTTGTGTTGAAACCTACTTCTAGATGATAGAATTGTTCTCTATTTTTTTTAAACATATCTCTTTTTGTTAAATATTTATTTGCCAGAGGTTGCATTCCAAGGTCTAAGAATTTTTTAATCATTTAAATCTTCTAACAAATTATTTTACTTATTTTTATTAAATAATTTAAAAAATGTATTAAGCAATTAACAAACATCAAATTAACCAAAACTTTTTATACAATATTCAAGTTTTTCTATAGGTAAATATATGTCCCCAAATTTTTTTTGGGTTTCATCTATTTCTTTTGTTTGTATATATCTGTGATTTAAATTATTGATCTGACTTATCCTTTTGTATTGATTATTTGGATGTGATACAGGTTTTATTTCAACAATATTTGTATGTGGTTTACAAAATGCTAAGTTTGTAAATGCTGCGCCATGAGCTCCAATAATAATTTTTGCATTATTAAAAAGATAGATTTGTTCAAAGAAAGATAGTTCTCCAACTTTATATTTTGAAAAACCTAATTTTTTTAGAAAATCGAAAACTTCTTTATCATTTTGAATTTGACAATGATTGAATTTGGAGTCTGTTCTATCAATATAAATTTTCTCATTGTTATCAAAATGTTTTGCATGTTTTAGGTAAACATCTCTTAGCCAGTAAATAATCCAACTCGGCAAAAATTCATATTGATTATGAATAAATCCTTTATGATACCAAGGATGATCAACGGTAATAAGTTCATTTGCAGTAATATGTCTATTTAAATCACTATTTATGATTCTGTTTTTGTCTATATTCAATATTGCAAGCGTTTTTTTTTGAAAATTTTGTAAAACTGGAGAGTAAAAGAAATCTATTTCTTTTAGAGGATAATGTTCTGTGCACAATTTTATTTTTGGTAAAATATCAAGTAACCAATGAGCATAATTTTTATTTCCACTAGCTCCCTGAACTAAAGAAAGTACTCGCCCTTTTATTTTTTTTTTTATTCTCGGAGTTCCTTTAGTTAAAACT
>AZHQ01000069.1 GCA_000504605.1 alpha proteobacterium SCGC AAA288-E13 | reverse complement strand
GTTGATATAGCTTCTTATATTAAATAAATATTTTTTATCATTTGAAATAGTAAAAAATTGTTTATTATTTTCACTTTGAGCAAGAAATTTTTTGTGAAAATCATAGTCTACCTCATAACTTTGATGATTTATACAAGGGCCAATTGCAACAACCAAATCTCTCAAGTTGGAGTTTAGTTCTGAAAATTTATCTATTGTATTTTCGATAATTCCGTTTAGTGCACCTCTCCAGCCTGCGTGTACACATCCAATAATTTTTTTTTTGGGATCGCAAAATAATATTGGTACGCAATCGGCTGTAAGTACACCTATTCCAATATTTTTGAGTTTTGTAACAATAGCATCACCAGGTAACTTATTTTTTATTGAACTTTCATTTTCAAAATACACAACTTTGTTGCCATGAGTTTGATTTAAAGTTATTAATAATTCATCTTTACAACCAATTTTCTGGCTAACTAAATTGAGATTTTTTAAAACATTTTCTTTTTTATCGTATGATCCCGATCCACAATTCAAGCTTGCATAGAGCCCTTTTGAGGAACCGTTTTTTCTTGAGAAAAAACAGTGTTTTAAATTTTCAAATTTTTTTAATTTTTTTGAAAAAAACATGCCTAAAAACCCAAAGAAAATTTTCTACCTTTTTTTTGAGCAAATAGTACTTTAAAAAGAATTCCCATTTCTCTGTAATCCAACAATCTTTTCAGTCTATAAAACATATTTGCTTTTTCTTTAAATGTCATTTTTTCGGACAAAATATTCGCTCTTTCTAAGATGCCAATTTTTTTTAAAAATTCATTTTGGGTTGTTATTTTTTTTACGTTGAGATTATTTTTTTTTAATATTTTATAAAATAATCTAAAATTTATGTGTGATGTAATATCTGAATGACCAGGTATCAAAAAAATATTTGTGTATCTATGTTTTTTTACTGACTGCAAAGTATCTTGATCTTTTTTTGTGGCATTACCATAATCAAAAGTTAATAGTCCGCCATCAAATTGATTAATTTTTTTTGCTATAGCTTCAAGAAATTTTAACGCCTCTGCTGGATATACAATAGTATTGCCAGTAGAAATTAAATTTAAGCTTTGTATGCGTTTTATTAAACTATTATTTGCCTTTTTATGTACAAATCTTATTTTTTTATTGTCATTTGATAAAGCAACATGCTTTTCAAAAAATAATTTTTTCTTTTTATATATCTGTTTAATTGGCAATCCATCAAAAAATTCATTTCCTAGAAAAATTACAGGTCCTGAATTTATTTCCTTTATATTTTTGATCCACTTAACTTTTCTAT
>AZHQ01000068.1 GCA_000504605.1 alpha proteobacterium SCGC AAA288-E13 | reverse complement strand
TTTTAAGTTTGCACCATAATCAGGTATTTTACTAACCAAACTGTAATTTGAACTAACCGTGAAATCGAGACCATTTATATTTCTTTTATAATCCAAAGAAGCTTTATCGTTATCTAAGGACATAGCGTATTCAGTATCTTTAGAAGGCATGTAGTTAGCTTCCAAATAAAAACCGTCACTATAACCGTTTCCTTTGTTTTGAGTTCTCTGATAACTAGAAGTAAAAATCCAACCTATATTTGTTATAAAGTCAAAGCCAAGTTTGCCTTTAAAATTGTGAGTTGAGCCCTTTATATTAACCAATTTATAAGTTGAGGTTGAATCATTTTTGTATGATATTTTCTGTTCAGATGACGGACTAATGTCTGCATAATAATCCATTTCAAGAAACGGTTTTAAGGTACCACCATTTAAATCAATAATATTATCTAACGTTCCACCTATCGAAGTTATTATTGTACCTATATTTTGTCTATTAAACTTTAAATTTGCAGGTCCTTCTTCGACATAATCTGAGAGAGTTGAAAATCCAAGATCAATTTTTACATTTGGTGTAAAATTTAATTTACCTCTTTTAATCGTTTCACGGATTTTAAATGAAGCAAATATCTGATTGCCATCTCTTGTGGCATCTGTTGAGCTAAATCCAACTGCATTTACAATATCTGTTTTAAATGTGCCTATTCCGATTAGACTGTCTATAAATTTATCTTTTCCATATAGAAGGCTTTCATATAGTGTTAAACTAACGGTATCCAGATTCAAAGCATTTTTCACGTTACCAAAATCAATAGCATCACTTCCAATCCTTAAAGCCACACCGAACATTTTGTTATTAGCAGATTTCATGTCTGCTCCGATTGTAATTGCACTAGTTTTTATTTTTTTTGCAGAAGAAATAATTGAGTCTCCAATTTTTCCAAAACTGACAGTTCCTTCACTCCAATATGACCAATTATTAGCCTTGTTTTCTTGATCCTTTTGTTTAGCTAGTAATTTGAGTTTTTCATTTTGAGCTTTTAATTCAGCTTTTTCAGATTTTAATTTTTTTCTTTTATCCCTCGTTATATCAATTTCTTTTAATTCTGAGGCTGTTGCTTCAGGATTTAAATAAGCAGTATTGCCATATTTCCAAGCCTTAATTAAATTAGATAAAGGTTCTAAAATTTCATTTGAAAACTGGAATTTAATGTTTTGATTAGTCAAATTACTATTATTAGTATTTCTTCTTAACCATTCCAAGCAATTAAGCATATAAAATTTATGGAAAATTTTTCAGAACTAAATGTAAATGAATCTTTAAAACACTCGATTGCGAGAATGCATTTTA
>AZHQ01000067.1 GCA_000504605.1 alpha proteobacterium SCGC AAA288-E13 | reverse complement strand
ATGCACATCTTTCTTTAGGATTAAGCTTGTCTGCATTCATGGCTAGGCACATTGAACAACCTGGTTCTCTCCATTCAAATCCAGCTTCTTTAAAAACTTTGTCTATTCCTTCTTCTTCTGCCTGCTGTTTTACAAGGCCAGATCCCGGAACAACCATAGCATTTACATGTTGAGCAATTTTTCTTCCTTTTACTATTTTAGCTGCATCTCTTAGATCACCAATTCTTCCATTAGTACAGCTTCCAATAAAAATTCTATCAACCTTAATGTCAATGATTTTAGTATTTGGTTTAAGTCCCATATAATTCAAAGATCGATTCATTGATGCTTTTCTGTCTTCATCCTTTTCATCTGCAGGATCAGGGACAATACCAGTAACTGGAACAACATCTTGAGGTGAGGTTCCCCAAGTTACCATTGGACTAATATCATCGCCTCTAATTTCTACTTCCTTATCAAATTTTGCTCTAGAATCTGAATTAAGTTTAGACCAATATGCAATAGCTTTATCCCAGTTTGCTCCCTTTGGAGATTTAGGTTTGTCTTCAAGATAATGAAAAGTTTTTTCATCAGGTGCAATTAATCCTGCGCGCGCACCTGCTTCTATTGACATGTTGCAAATTGTCATCCGTTGCTCAATGTTCAAATTTTCTATAACAGGTCCGACATACTCGATAACCATTCCAGTTCCACCTGCGGTACCTATTTTGCCTATAGTCTGCAAAATAACATCTTTAGATGTCACTCCTGCATGTAATTTACCGGTTATCCTTACACAAAGATTTTTTGATTTTTTTTGAATTAAAGTTTGAGTAGCTAATACATGTTCAACTTCTGATGTTCCAATACCAAAAGCTAATGCTCCAAAGGCCCCATGTGTTGCAGTATGACTATCTCCACAAACTATAATTGTACCAGGTTGAGTAAAACCTTGTTCTGGACCAATAATATGAACGATGCCCTGTCTTTTATCCTTCATATCAAAAACTTCGATTCCAAACTCCTTACAATTATTCCCTAGTGTTTCTACTTGAATTTTTGATTCTTCATCATCAATACCTTTTGATCTACCAGTAGTTGGTACATTATGATCTGCAACTGCAAGCGTTAAATTCGGTTGCCTTACTTTTCTATTTGCAGCTCTCAATCCCTCAAAAGCTTGAGGACTTGTTACCTCGTGGATCAGATGTCTATCTACATAAAGTAAAGCCGTTCCATCTTCCTGTTGATGAACTAAATGTTCGTTCCAAATTTTATCGTACAGTGTTAAGGGCATTAAAAAAAAATTTATTTTTTTTCTTTATCAAATTTTTCTTTTTTTTTATTTAGTTT
>AZHQ01000066.1 GCA_000504605.1 alpha proteobacterium SCGC AAA288-E13 | reverse complement strand
CTATCATGTATACTTTGTGCTGATGTTGAAAATGATGCATCAATTAGTCTCATCGTTTTTTCCCTTTAATATTATATCTATTTTAACCGGTTTATTATTATATCCCGTAAAGACAGTATTGTTTTTATCAATAACCATCTTGCCACCTTTAAGTTTATTCCCGTCATGTATGGCAATAAACTCTTTATTACTTATTAGTTTTTTCTTAGTTCTATCATAATCTAATGATTCACTATATAGTTCTGACATATTCATTCTATTATATCTTACATCACCTCGAAATTTAAAAAGTTTTGGTGTAACTTCAATAAGTTTGGAATATATAGAATCTGTAATAGATGTATTTGTATCAATATTTGTTCTAATTACAATAGTTGCATTATATAATTTATCTATATTTTTATAGTGTAGTGCTTTATTTGATTGTATAATTTGAGTTGTCTCTTTCTCATTTATACTATACATTGTATAGTTTGTGAAAGTCACTAATGGGTGTTTAACTTTTTTTATCTTTTCAATTTTATTAAATGTTACTGATGCCGTTAGTAAAGTTATCACAGTAATCAATAAAGCTAAGATAAAAACTTTTATTGCCATACGTTTAAAAAATCCTCTTCAATACCATCATGTTTACAAATATATTCTATCATCTCTCGTACTGCACCATTACCACCATTTGATTTACACACAACATTAACAATATTTTTTAAGTATGTTGAGGCATCATTTGGAGCAAAAGATATACCAGCCTTTTTTGACATTTTAAAATCATTTAAATCATCACCAATAGTTGCAACTTGTTCCCAAGTTAGATTCTCTTCTTTTAAAATATTTGATAAAACTTCATCTTTATTATGGATACCTTGATAAAGATGTGTAATACCTAAATCTTTAGCTCTTCTTTCAACTAATTTTGAAGTTCTACCTGTAATAATAGCAGTCTTTTTACCTAAATATTTTGTCCAAGTAGCTATTGCTAAACCATCTTTTACATCAAAGTTTTTTAGTTCATCGCCATTTGAAGTGTATATAATATTACCATCTGTTAAAGTTCCATCAACATCTAAAACCCGTCTAAGCGCAACAGCAAATGATTTAAAAGTAGCTTCTAGTATATGATGTTTATTTGTTCCTCTATCATTAACTAGATGACAAGTAATTCCACTATTTGAAACTAAAGCATGAAAAAACTCTTCAACAAGTTCACTATCAAATTCTCCAACTTTACCAAATACTTTTATATCATAAACTAAAAATGGTCTATTACTTAAATCTAAAGCACAAGTACTACAAGCTTCGTCCATAACAACTGTAGCATTACCATATCTTTCAATATTTTCTATTGGAAAAATAGCTTTCTTTAAAGCTTGCC
>AZHQ01000065.1 GCA_000504605.1 alpha proteobacterium SCGC AAA288-E13 | reverse complement strand
TTGTCTCTTTTCAGTTTGTCTGATATCGCAGAAAGAAGCTCTGGAATTCCTGCTACTGCCGTATATTTGGTAAAACCGTTTTTTAAAGCTTTTATAGCTTCTTCTTTTATCACTTCCGGCGTATCAAAATCCGGCTCACCCGCGGAAAAACTGAGTATATCTTTTCCTTCGGCTTTGAGTTCTCTTGCGAGCGAGCTTATGGCTATCGTCATAGACTCGTTTAGAACCTTAACTCTTTTTGTTAACATGGCTTATCCTTTAATGGTTTTTAGAAACATATCATATATCTCTTCAAGCTCTTTGTCTTTTTTGACCACAATAGTCTCGTCATGGGTCTTTATAGCTTCTTCCAATACATTCAATCTTTTTATGATATACTCAAACAGCTCTTTGTTGATATCGGGCAATTTATTGTGAGAAAGTTGAGATTTATCCCTTCCTTTTTTTACCACTTTTGCCGGAATTCCTACAGCCGTTGAATTGGGGGGAACGTTTTGTATGACAACGGAATTAGCTCCTACTTTAGAATTTTCACCTATTGTTATATCTCCGAGGATTTTAGCACCGCCTCCCACGACGACGCCGTTTTCAAGAGTAGGATGTCTCTTTATTCCCTTTTGCAAACTAACGCCCCCAAGAGTAACTTGCTGATATATCAATACGTCGTCTCCGACTATCGCCGTTTCGCCTATAACGACTCCGAAACCGTGATCTATAAAGACTCTTCTTCCTATTTTACAGGCCGGATGGATATCTATGTTTGTTATTATCTGATTGATTCCCATTATAACTCTCGCAACTCTCTGCCAGCCTTTAATATATAGTCTATGGGCAACTCTATAGCAGACTATAGCCCAAACTCCCGGATAGTTAAAAAATATCTCCAGTTTGGACTTTATGGCCGGGTCACAACGATACGGCATATAGAAATCCTCTTTTAGCTGTTTCCAAAAAGATAATTTTTCGCCACTCAATTAAGAATCCTCCGTAAAAAATTCCGGTTGTATTATATCCGTTTTAAGATATCCGTTATCATTTAAAAATATATCTATCATATCCATTACCGCACTCTTTTTATCACTATCTATCAAGTCCGAATGATACACTCTTTTTAATAATTTTTCCCTTATCCCACTCTCTTCGTATCCTATTTTTTTAAGAATTCTCGATATGCTTTTTGAAAGAGTTATATCTTTTATAGCGTATCCGTCTTCATCTATCTCCACCGAAACTTCGGTGGGATGAGAGAAAAGATTGTGCTCTATACCCATAGTCTCCTGATAGGCTCCCACGAGAAAAAAAGCCAAAAAATAGTCCTCCTCTTCGAGATTTACATCATGTAAAAACAGAGGATTTTTTATATCGAAACTGATCTCTCCGTCACTGTCGCAAGTTATATCCCACAATGAAGCGCTTCTTGTATTTTTTTCATCAAGTTTA
>AZHQ01000064.1 GCA_000504605.1 alpha proteobacterium SCGC AAA288-E13 | reverse complement strand
TTCCTTCAATTTTACCTTTCAGGTCCGGTATAATGTCACCAAGAGATTTTGTAGCCCCCGTTGTTGTTGGTATCATTGAATTAGAAGCACTTCTTGCTCTTCTTAAATCTTCATGTGAATTATCCAATAATCTCTGATCAGCTGTGTAAGAGTGTATTGTCGTCATAAAACCTCTTTCAATTCCAAAGTCTTCATTCAACACCTGAGCTACTGGAGCGAGACAATTTGTGGTGCAGGATGCAGCAGAAATTACTTGATCACTAGACTTTAAATTTTTTTCATTAACTCCAAAAATAATATTTTTTGCACCCTTACAAGGAGCCGAAACAATAACTTTATTTGCACCAGAATTAATATGTTGTAAGGATTTTTCTTTTGTATTGAATTTTCCAGTACATTCTAAAACAACATTAACTTTATACTTTTTCCAATCTATTTTTGAGATTTTATTTTCTTGGATCATGTTTATTTTTTTTCCATCGATATTAATTGTTTTTTCTGAGTGATTAATTTTTGATTTTAATTTTCCATGTACGGTATCATTGACTAACAAGAAACTACTTGTTTCAGCGTTACTTTTATTGTTAATGGCTACTACTTCTAAATCTTTTCTATTTTGTTCAATAATAGACCTTAGAGCCATTCTTCCAATTCTGCCAAATCCATTAATTCCAACTTTTAAAGTCATAATTATTTATTTAACATTTTCTTTGCTAATTTTACAATATTGTCACTAGTTAAATTAAAATATTCATAAATAGCTTTATAAGGAGCACTTTTCCCAAATGATTTTATTCCCAGTGATATTCCGCTAGTACCAACATATTTTTCCCAACCTAAAATACTACCTGCTTCAATTGAAATTTTTACTGAGTTTTTTTCAATAATTTTGTCTTTGTATTCTTTTGGTTGCTTATCAAATAGTTCTTGGCACGGCATCGAAACTACTTTTGAATTAATATTTTCGTTTTGAAGTTTTTTTTGAGCATCAATAGCAATTTGAACCTCTGAACCAGATGCAATCAGAGTTACTTCTGAATTAGAACCAGATTTTTTGATTTCGTAAGCCCCTAAGCTGCTCATATTTTTTTTTGTGAGTACTTCAGAAATAAAAGGAATTTTCTGTCTTGTTAAGGCTATCACGCTGGGATTAGTACTACTTTTTAAGGCAATTTCCCAACATTCAAGTGTCTCTATTGTGTCCGCTGGTCTAAAGACATTTAAGTTTGGTATTGCTCTTAAGTGAGCCAAATGTTCGATTGGCTGATGAGTTGGCCCATCTTCACCTAATCCAATAGAATCATGAGACAATATATAAATGACTCTTAAACCCATAAACGCTGACAATCTTAATGAAGGTTTACAATAGTCTAAAAAAATTAAAAAAGTTCCACCATATGGAAGTATGCCTCCATGCAAAGCCATGCCATTCATAATTCCAGCCATAGCATGTTCTCGCACTCCATAATGAATGTAATTTCCTTTA
>AZHQ01000063.1 GCA_000504605.1 alpha proteobacterium SCGC AAA288-E13 | reverse complement strand
TAAATGTTCAATTCGATACCAGGATTTTTTTCCTAGCATAGCATTTATTATGCCGAATGTTCTTGCGTAATAAATTGTTCTTTTTTTTTTATCAAGCAAAATTGCAAATAAAAGTAAGTTAAATATAGATCTAAAAAGCTTTCCAAAAGTTTTGTATAAAGCGTAAAAATAACCATCGTATTTTCTATAATAATAAAATGTTGACCACATCCAATGCCAATTTCTTAGCATTTCAAATTCTAATGTATATTTTGAATCTGCAGAACCTTTTTTTCCAAGATGTTTAACAATTAAATTTTTGCTTGAATAAATTTTTCCTTGAGTAATTCTGACACTTCTACAAAGATCAAACTCATCAAAATATAAAAAAATATTTTCATCAAACAATTTTCTTGTTTCAAACTTTTCGAGGTTAATTAGCATAGCGCATCCAATGACCCAATCTACTTCTTCAAGTGAATCATAATAAAACTTTTTTTTTTCTTCCAATTTTATTCTTGAATCAAATTCATTAAATGACCCAGAGGTCTTCCATTTTTGATTGCCTTTATAATTGACGCCTATAATATGAAAATTTATTTGCTGATCCAAATAATTATTTAATTCTTCAAAAAAATTTTTTTCTAATATTATATCTGGATTCAAAATTAAAGCATATTTAGTCTTGACTCTGGATAAACCAAGATTATTGCCAGTACCGTAACCTAAATTTATACCACTTAATATTACATTTAAATTAGAGTATTTATTTTCAAACTTGTCCTTAAATGCATTATTTTTTGAATTTTCTACAACTAGTATTTTAACTTTAGGATCAATTGAATTAAGACAATTCGTTAAAATATTTTCGTCTGTTTTATAGGTAACAATGACTATTGATAAATTATGAATATTATTCATTTATGATAATATTTATCAGAAATTTTATTAAGAAAAAATGTATACTTTTTTTTTTCATTACTGTAAGAAATCTTAATGCAAAAAAAGGCCATTGTTACAGGAGGTTTAGGATTTATTGGAAGTAATTTAATCAAATTACTCCTAAAAAATAATTTTTTTGTAATTAATATCGATAAAATAAACTATGCCTCAAATATTTATAATTTAAATAATATAAAAAAAAAAATTAACTATAAATTTTACAAATCTGATATCTGTAACAAAAAAATGTTAAACTATATTTTAAAAAAAACATAAACCTAATGTTATATTTAACTTAGCTGCTGAGACACATGTAGACCGCTCTATAAATAATCCTCAAAATTTTGTGAGATCAAATATAATAGGAGTTTATAATATTTTGGAGTGTGTAAAAAAATATATAAAAATTCAGAAAAATTTTAGAATGATCCATGTTTCTACCGATGAAGTTTATGGAGACATAAAGGGATCGAATAAATCTAAAGAAGGAGATAAGTTTCAGCCCAGCTCACCTTATTCTGCATCAAAGGCAAGTGCCGATCACCTAATCAATTCTTACGTTAAAACGTACAATTTACCAATAATT
>AZHQ01000062.1 GCA_000504605.1 alpha proteobacterium SCGC AAA288-E13 | reverse complement strand
AATAACAATAAAACTTTCAAAATATAATACTTTTTCAACTTCTTTTAATTTCATGTCTATAGCCAAACAGATTCTGCTTGGTAAAGATTTCAGAAACCATATGTGAGCAACTGGAGTGGCTAGATTAATATGGCCCATTCTTTCACGTCTTACATTAGACTTTGTAACTTCAACTCCACACTTTTCGCAAATAATACCTTTAAATTTCATTCTTTTATATTTTCCACACAAACATTCATAATCCTTAACTGGTCCAAATATTCTGCAACAAAATAATCCATCTTTTTCGGGTCTAAAAGTTCTGTAATTAATAGTTTCAGGTTTTTTAATTTCACCAAATGACCAGGATTTAATTTTTTCAGGACTAGCTAAAGTAATTCTAATGCTATTAAAACTATCTTCTAATAATGGTTTATTAGTAAATATATTTGTTAATTTATTTTTCATAGTTTATTTTAGTTCAATATTTAGTCCTAAAGACTTAATTTCTTTAACCAGTACATTGAAAGATTCAGGAATCCCTGACTGAAAATTTTCTTCTCCTTTTATTATTGTTTCATATATTTTAACTCTTCCAGCAACATCATCTGATTTGATTGTTAGTATTTCTTGTAAAGTATAGGATGCTCCATATGCTTCAAGTGCCCAAACTTCCATTTCACCAAACCTCTGTCCTCCAAGTTGAGCTTTACCTCCCAAAGGTTGTTGCGTTACTAAACTATATGGTCCAGTTGATCGAGCATGTATTTTATCTTCTACAAGATGATGTAATTTTAACATATAAGTAGTACCCACTGTCACAGGTCTATCAAATTTTTCTCCTGTTCTTCCATCCCATAATATTGTTTGACCAGAAGTAGGCAAATTAGCTAACTTTAGCATATCAGTAACATCTTTTTCCTTTGCACCATCAAATACAGGAGTAGATATTGGAACACCATTGACTAAATTTTCACACAGGTCATTAAATTCAATTAATGATAAATTTTTAATAAACTTGTTGTATAAGTCTACTCCATATATTGATTTTAATAGTGAAGAAATGCCTTCATTTTTATTTATTTTTTCTTGATTTTCGTTAATTAACTTTTTGAGATTTTCTCCTAGTTCAGAACAACTCCAGCCAATATGAGCTTCCAAAATTTGTCCAACATTCATTCTGCTTGGAACACCTAGTGGATTTAAAACAATATCCACAGGTTTTCCGCTTATCATATATGGCATATCTTCAACTGGAACAATTTTACTAATAACCCCTTTGTTTCCATGTCTTCCGGACATTTTGTCGCCTGGTTTCAAACGTCTCTTTACAGCTACAAAAACTTTTACCATTTTCATAACACTTGGCAATAGTTCATCGCCTTGTCTAATTTTTTCAACTTTATCCTCAAACCTTGCTTTAATATCCAGTTTAACTTTGTTATATTGTTTCATTAACGTTAAAAGACTATTTTTTTTATAAATATCTTTCAGAGATACTTTAAATAATTCGCTTAAACTTAATTGTTCTAGATCTTCTTCTTTAATTTTTTCACCTTGTTGAAATTTTTGAAATTTCTCATCTAATACTGAATTTTTAATTATTTGAGTAGCTCTTTGTAAAACATTTTTTTCTAAAATCTCCTCTTCTACTATTTTATCTTCTTGAATCATTTCTATTTCAAATCTTTCAATT
>AZHQ01000061.1 GCA_000504605.1 alpha proteobacterium SCGC AAA288-E13 | reverse complement strand
GTACATTGATAAATGATCTAAAACGAAAAGTTAAATATTTTTTAGTTAGAACAAATCGCTAACCAATTCTAATAACAATACAATGTGCTCAAATTTAATTTAGACAAAATTTGAATACTACCAACTGATTTGCCAACTATATCATTCGTACTTTTATCCGCACATTGTTACTCTGTGCTAGGGAATATGATTCGCTTAACATAAATATATCAGCATCTTAATTAGCCTGCAGTACAAAAACAGTTGTTCACTGTGTCCGTATTGAAATCAGACAAACTAATTATAATTATGGTATAATTTTTTTATAATAAAAAATATGATTTTTGAAGCGGTACAATTACCTAAATTTTTTCGACCATTATACCAAACTGAATTAATTAGAATTGGAAAGGATAACGATGGAGGTTACTTAATTCCAAAACAATCATTAAATCAAACAAAATTACTTTATTCTTTTGGTTTAAGTGACGATTGGTCATTCGAAGAAGATTTTTACAATAAAACCGGTGCAAAAATAATTTGCTATGATCCTACAGTTAATTGGAAATTTTTTTTGAAATTATTATTAAGAGATTTTAAAAATTTATTTAAATATTTTAAATATAGAACTTTTTTTGATGGAAAAAATAAAATTCATGAAAAAAAAATTATTTCTCCTATCGGCACTTTTTATGTATCCTTAAGGGAAGATAAAATTGTTGATTTAAATTTAATATTAGTTGATTCTTCTTCAAATAGTTTTTTTTTTAAAATTGATATAGAGGGACACGAATATAGAATATTAGATCAGTTAACTAAATATGCGTCTTGCATGACAGGATTGGCAATCGAATTCCACGAATGTGATTTAAATCATCATAGAATAAAAAATTTTATAGAAAACTTTGATCTTCAATTAGTTCATCTTCACGTAAATAATTGGGGTTTTATTACTCCTAACAGATTTCCCCAAACATTGGAACTTACATTTTCTCCTAAACAATTTAATAAAAAAATAATTAATGAAACAAATAAATTTCCAATTTCATTAGACCGGCCCAATAATCCACTTTTTCAGGATCATCCTATTGAATTTAAAGATTAATGAAAAAATTATCTCTGGGCACCGGGCAACAGAACGCCCCCTTAAATAATTTTTTCAATAATATAATTTGCCATGATCCTGTGAGCTTCGCAACTGGGATGAAGATCTACTAATGACCAAGTCATATTATCAGATTCTTTATTTTCCATAATATATTCCAAAGGATTATTAATTATAATATTTTTTGTTTTTGCCACATCAATAAAAAATTTCCATGCTTTATTAGCCTTCCCTTCTTCTTTTAAATTGTAAACATCGGGATAATATAAAAAGTCAATTATGATTTCGTTTTCTTTTGCATCAGTTTGCAAATGTTTTAGTACGTTTAGAAATGTAATGAAGTTTTCGGATTGCTGATCGTAATATGCATCTACTAAACTCACTCTAGCATAATATTTTTGTAAAAAAGGGAAATTTGCTAATTTATTTTTTATAAACCTCCAAGTGAGTGCTTTCTGAAGAATGTTATCAATCTTCTTCAAAAGAGTGTCAGTTTGATAATTAATTATCTCTTTTTTTATAACATAGTCATTTATAATAGAGTCACACGCCTTAATTATTGGGTATCCGTTTTTACTTAATTCCTTAAAAACCAGGCAGTCTTTATGGCCTATATCGATATCATTGTAATACAATACTACAATTACCCTTCTCAAATTTTTTTG
>AZHQ01000060.1 GCA_000504605.1 alpha proteobacterium SCGC AAA288-E13 | reverse complement strand
AACAGAGAAAAGATTTCCAAATATAAAAATAATAAATAAGTGGCCTAAAGAAGTATTTGAGGATATTGAAACTAATCAAAATTCAGCTTTAATAGCTTTAACTCACGATCCGAAAATTGATGATCCAGCCCTTCAACATGCAATAAAAAACAATTTTTTTTATATAGGAGCATTAGGTAGTAAAAAAACTCATGAAAATCGATGCAAAAGATTAAAAGAAGCAGGATTTAAAGATGAAGAAATCAAAAGAATTTTTGGACCTATTGGAATAAAACTTGGAGGTCGTTCTGCTCCAGAAATTGCTTTATCAATTATTGCTCAATTAGTTTCAGAAGTTTATAAAAAATAATGAAAAAAATATTTTTAATTTTTGTTTTATTATCCGTTATATCACCTGCTAATGCCGACAAACTTCTTAAAAGTGGTTTTATTAATAATAAAATGGATTTGATAAAAGAATTTAAAATAGATGACCCAAAAAATAAGATAATACTTATTTATAATCATGGACAAGATGATCACGACGAACCATCAAAAAATTGTTTTTGGAAAAATGGTGTAAGAAATATGGCTTCTTTAGTTGGAGAAAAGGTTAATGAAAAAGAAATAATGGTTTACATTTTTTGTACTAATCATTTGGCCGGAGATGATTGGAAAAGACTTTGGAAAAAGAGAAAATTCAAACCTCCTTATAAAGGAGTAACCAAGCTAGAAAAAAGATTGAATGCAAATTTAGAACTTATTGATAAATTTGTATCAATGGGAATCTCAAATAAACAAATTATTATTACGGGGCAATCCTGTGGTGGTTGGATGAGTTTAATGCTTGTATCGAAGTATCTTGATAAAATAGGTGGTACTATTACTACAATGCATGCCTGTTACGGAGAAATAACAAGAGACTTTAAAGTTAAAAAAAGAGGAATAGAAAAAGCATTAGAAAAATTTAGAAAAAAAGAAGGCGATGGACCTGCAGATTTAAGAGAAAAGCAAATTAATGAAATTAAACAAAGTAAAAATTTACCTGTTTTAGTTTTTACACATCCAATGGATCCTTACGAAGGTTTATTATCTGATTGGGTAGAAGAAATTCCAGGCATTCAAAGAATAATAATATCTGAGGATTTAAAAATTAATGGAAAAAAATGCAAAAGAATTGGTATTAACAACGGTAAAAAATGGTCAGAGCCCGTTAAGAATGCTCACTACATTAGCATGGCAGATTGTTTTCAATACTATAATCCTGTTATTTTAGAATATATTGCATCAAGAACAAAATAAATAATTTAAGTATGATTTCAGCTATTGTGCTAGCCGCAGGTCAATCCAAAAGAATGAATGGTGATAATAAATTAATCAAAAAATATAACAAAAAATATTTAATTAACCACATCATAGGAACCTTGATAAAAAGCAAGGTAAATAAAATAATTGTTGTTTTGGGTTTTCAAAGCGCAAAAGTTAGAAGGATAATAGTTAAAAATAAAAAAATTAATCTCGTTTTTAATAAAAATTATAAGTCTGGCATGGCAAGTTCAATTAAAACTGGATTAAAAAGAATATCAAAAAAAAATATAGGGTTTTTGATTGTTCAGGCAGATATGCCTTTAATTTCAAAGAAAATTATAGACTCTCTTTGCTATGCTGCAAGGAATAGTAACAAAGAAATAGTCGCTCCAATCTATAAAAGAAATATTGGAAATCCAATCGGTTTTAAAAGTTCAATGATTAAAATATTAAATAAAACTAAGGGAGAATCAGGAGCAAAAAAAATAATTAAAAAAAATAAAAAAAATCTTAATTTGATTAGAGTAAATTCTAAATCTATTTTTAAAAATTTTAATACACAAAAAGATTTTTTGCTTAATTAAGCTTACTATTAGCCGCCTGCAATAGGTGGAATAATAGCTATTTTTTGCTCTTTGGAAATTAGATAATCATCATGCACAATATTATTATCTTCAGAACAAAAAGCTGATGATTTCACAATTTGGCAAAAATTATTATTTCCGTTGTGTTTTTTGTCTATGAATTT
>AZHQ01000059.1 GCA_000504605.1 alpha proteobacterium SCGC AAA288-E13 | reverse complement strand
AAGGGTAAAATTATAGGTCTTCTTGGCCCCAATGGATGTGGTAAAACAACAACTATTGCAATGATTTTAGGTTTACTGAAGCCAACATCAGGGAAAGTCTTAATAAAAGGAAAAAATATTGAAAAAGAAAGAATAAATTTATTAGAAAAAATAAATTTTATATCTCCATACGTTGAACTACCTAAGAAACTTACTGTTGAAGAAAATTTGAAAGTTTATGCAGGATTATATGGTATAAAAAACGTTAATGAAAAAATATCTGAATTAGTAAATGAGCTTAGACTAAATAAATTTTTAAAAAAAAAAACTGGAGAATTATCTTCTGGTCAAAAGAATCGAATAAGCTTAGCTAAAGCATTAATTAATGATCCTGAAATACTTATGTTGGATGAGCCAACCGCTAGCTTAGATCCTGATACTGGAGATTTTGTAAGATCCTTTATTGAAAATTATTCATCTAAAACAAATGTTACAATTTTACTTGCATCTCACAATATGAATGAAGTCGAAAGATTGTGCGACAACGTAATGATGATGAAAGATGGTACCATTGTAGACATGGGTAAATCACAAGAATTAATTTCAAGACATGGAAGAAAAAACTTAGAAGAAGTTTTTTTAAAGATAGTAAGGGAATAGAATGAATTTTCAAAAAATTTTTGCATTATTTTTTAGACATTTCTATCTCATTAGAAACTCGCTACCAAGAGTTTTGGATTTAATTTACTGGCCAACCATACAAATCATGCTCTGGGGATTTATTTCTAAATTTTTTACTTTGTATAGTAATTATTATAATGATGCTCTAGGTGTAATCTTAACTGCAGCAATTCTTTACGATTTTTTATTTCGATCAAGTATTAGTTTTAATATGTCATTTTTAGAGGAAATTTGGAGCAGAAACTTTACAAATTTATTTATTGCTCCAATAAAATTAAGTGAAATTATTGTTGCTTTAATTATCACAGCTTTAGTAAGAACATTAATAGGATTAGTGCCAGCAATTTTATTAACAACCCCGTTTTTTGGTATCTCAATTTTTAAATTGGGATTTCCTTTGGCATTTTTATTTTTAAGTTTATATTTATTCGGAATTACTTTAGGTTTATTTGTATCTTCAGGTTTGCTTAGGTATGGACCTGCTTTTGAAAATATTGCCTGGTCGTCATTATTTTTACTTGCTCCATTGGGATGTATCTATTACCCTATTTCAATTCTTCCAGAGTTTCTTCAAATTATTGCAAAGTCCCTTCCATTAGTTTATATTTTTGAGGAAGTAAGATCAATATTAGTAAATAATACGGTTAATTATTCAAATATTATTAATGCATTAATATTAAATGCAGTTTATCTTTTCATCGGAATAGCTTTGTTCTATTATTCCTTTGCACAAGCAAGAAAAAAAGGCTCGTTAATTAATATTGGGGAATAGGACTATAAGCCTGCGATCGACAGTTAGAATTCGTGTTACCTTTTTTGATATATTAAAATAAATTATCTAATTCCTGATATTCAACGATATTCATATAATCTTTAAAGTTTTTAAAATAATCAGAAAATTTCAGTTTTGAAAAATCTTTAATATCAAGATTTAATTTTTTCTTATTTTTTCTCTTTAAAATTATTCCTATTCCCATATCAGCGTTACAAGTATATGTATCTACATAATCTAAAGTTCTAAATTCCACAATCACTTTCCATACATCACCATTCCAAATAAATTTTGGACGTGGTATAGCCTGATCTAAAATATTATTTGGTAAACAATCATGAATAAAAATTACTCCATTTTGATTTAATAATTTTAGTGAATTAGTAATATCTTTTTTTACTTGATGATAAAAATGAAGTCCATCTATGAAAATACAATCAAACGTTTCTTTATTTTTTAAAAAAAAATCATCACTTGTTTTTCTGATTGTTCCGCCCGAATAAGGGTCTACACCAACCTTTTTTTGACAATTGATATAATTAAATAACTCATTATTGAAACAACCAATTTCTAAGTAGGTTTTATAATTTTTTCTATTTATTGTATCTTG
>AZHQ01000058.1 GCA_000504605.1 alpha proteobacterium SCGC AAA288-E13 | reverse complement strand
ATCGAATCAAATTTATAACTTTATATCATTTTTTCGAATCATTTTCGCCTACACTCCGGCACAGTAATTCTTGAAATGTTCTTAATGTTATGGTTAAATAAATCTAACGGTAAATTGATTGAGAAATGTGTTAACACCTATCAATCTTGAATCTTGAAAAAGATAAGCGGGAGTAGCTCAGTGGTAGAGCGAAACGTTGCCAACGTTTAGGTCGAGGGTTCAATTCCCTTCTCCCGCTCCAATTCTAGAACATTGTCCAATATCTGATCACAATTGATCACATCGAAGTCTCCAAATGAAAGGAGAAAGAAGATGTTGACAATAAGAAAACCAAGAGGAAATTGGCATTGGGTGGTTTATAATAAACCATGTTCAAGAGGGTATTATGTATTTTCTTGCTGGTCTTGTTGGATCTAAAAAACGTTGGGTAGGCGTTTTGATTTTTTGGATTATAATCTGTTATTGTTATTATTTTCCTGTTAGGTTGGTTTCAAAATTCCCACTGATTCACGCACTGACCGTTGGTATAATTAAGTGTAGCATTGGTTCATGAAAAAGATTTGGGGGATCTTAATTGTAGGTTTGCTGTGGTGCAGTGGAACGAATGCAAAAATAAAATTGTAATCTGGAGATAATAAATATTAATTATGATAGAAAAATATTACGAAATTTCAAAATTAATCAATTTGACAAAAAGTTATGTTTTTTTTACCTATGGTACATCATGGAGAACAAATATTGATTCCATTTTAATTAATGAAAATGAAAATAAAACTTATTATTTAGTTAAAGAATGTAGAGCAGAAACCATAAGTGAAAACCCTTTTCTGCTTTCAGGCAAGTATGAATTTCTTAATATCGTTGCAAAAGATAGAAACAACTATTTTATTAAAACTTCATTAATTTCTAGTAGAGGAACAATAAAAAAAACATCTCTAGAAGGAATCGAGATAATTGAGGAGTTGAGCAATATTAAAATTTTAAGTTCCAACGAAGTTTTTGAAACTTTACTCAAGAAAGACAAAAAAGACATTTTTTGTAAAATATACTTTGAATTTAATAAAACCAATTTCTCAATTATTACAAAATGTGAATACATAAATTTTTCTGACCAAGGTAGTGTAGGCAAGCGCTGTAAGGACTGCGAGTCTAAAAACAATTGTCACATAATACAGCCTATCATGGGATATGTTCCATTTATTTTGAATGGAAATATTTATGTTTCATATGTAGCGAGATATTCATGTAAAAAAATAGATGGGAATCTAGAATTTATATTAAGAGTAAGCTCTCTCATATTCGACTACAAAAGTAACGCTTTTATAAGAAATATTATTAAATTCATATTGAACAAATTATTTTTCTTTATGAAAAAAAATGAGTTTCAAAAACGTATATCAATAAAAAAATCAAATATTGTTTATTTCAATTACTGTTAAATAGTTTACGAATATAATTAACCAAGCACCCCGAAACCAGAGGTTTAATAAATTTTTATAATATTTTTCAAAACAACGTAAAGGTCTAAGTGAATCAAACTGTAAAGGGTAAGATATAAGTTACATCTCTACGTCTAGGGAAAGTGGGTTACTTAAAAGTTTCAATTTTGAAAATGGGTTTAGTATCTCTATTGATTACGGAGCTGGGAGGGAGCGAAGCGACCGACCATTTGACTCGGTTTGTTGACTCAATTTGATCACACTAAATCGTTGAAATCCTATATAATCTATGATTCAATAAACGTAGAGACTTTGTTATGAATTATTGTGAAAACAGAGTCATAACAACGTTAGAAAGAGATAAGGCGAGAGATAGTTGGGAAATGCTCCACGGAACACGTTGCCAACGTTTAGGTCGAGGGTTCAATTCCCTTCTCCCGCTCCAATAATTTCACTATAGGTTGTTTTTGGTCACACTGTGAAACACAGATGGAGATAGTTTTTTCATATTAGCATACCCACTTCATAGATCCTACGATTTCGCCAGTAGAGTTTTTAACTGGCCTTTTTTTAATTTTTTTAATTTTTTCATTATTAATTATTTTAA
>AZHQ01000057.1 GCA_000504605.1 alpha proteobacterium SCGC AAA288-E13 | reverse complement strand
TAAATTATGAAAATATGTGTAATAGGTGCAGGATATGTAGGTCTTGTCACCGGAGTGTGTTTTGCTGATCTCGGAAATAAAGTTTTTTGTGTAGATAAAGTTAAAAAAAAAATAGATATGTTAAACCGTGGATTTGTTCCTATATATGAACCTGGTTTAGATGAACTGATACAAAAAAATCGTAATGATAAGAGACTTTTTTTTACTACCGATTTAAAAAAAGGAGTTACTAATTCAGATATCTTATTTATTTGTGTTGGAACTCCAATATCAAAAAAAGGATATTCAGCAAATTTAACTTACGTTTATAAAGTAGCTAGAGATATTAGAAAATATATAAATAAATTTAAAATTATTATTATTAAATCCACCGTCCCTGTTACCACAAGTGATCAGATTGAAAAAATAATTAGCACTGAGGTTAAAAAAAAATATTTTGAAGTTGTTTCTAATCCTGAATTTTTGAGAGAAGGTGAAGCAATACATGATTTTAGATATCCTGATAGAATAGTTGTTGGAACGAACAGTAGAAAGGCTAAAAAAACTTTAATTAATATTTATGATCCAATCATCAATAAGGGTGCAAAGTTTTTTATTACTTCTCGTAGAAGTGCCGAATTAATCAAATATGCTTCTAATGCTTTTTTAGCAACCAAAATTTCTTATATAAACGAATTGGCAAATTTATGTGAAAAATCTAATGTAAATATAGAAGATGTATCATTGGGTATGGGTTTGGATCAAAGGATTGGAAGTAGATTTTTAAGATCAGGACCTGCTTTTGGAGGATCCTGTTTTCCTAAAGATACAAGAGCTCTATTAGCAACAGCAAAAAAATTTAAAACAAATCTAACTATAATTAATTCTGTTGTTAAATCTAATGAAAATCGAAGATTACTATTAAACAAAAGAATTAACAAAATTATGTCCAACAAAATAAAAAAAAGGTGATTACTTTTTTAGGAGTTACTTTTAAACCAAATACTGATGATATGCGAGAGTCAACTAGCATAACAATGATACCATATTTATTAAAAAAAGGAGCTATTATTCGTTATTATGACCCTTCAGGTAGAAAAAAAGAATTTGATAAATATAAAAACGTTAGTTTCTACTCAACATTAATTAAAGCATGCACTATGAGTGATTTGATTATAATTCATACTGAATGGAATGAATTTAAATCGATTGACTTTAAAAAAATTATCAAAAAAAATAATTTTAAGATTTTTGATATGAGATCTCTTTATTCAAAGGAATTAATGAATAAAAATAAAATTAATTATTTTTGTATTGGTAAATAACCTACCTACTTTAATTCAAATATCGCATCAATTTCTACTGCTGCGTTTAGAGGTAATGAATTAGCACTTATTGCCGCTCTAACATGTTTGCCACCTTCAGTAAATATGGCCGATATAAGTTCAGAAGCACTATTAATAACCTTAGGTTGATCATAAAATTCATCAGTAGAATTAACGTAACCAGTTAACTTGATACAACCTAAGATATTTTCTAATTTATTATTACAAGCTTTTTTTACTTGGGCAATTATATTAATTGCACACAATTTTGCAGCTGCTTGACCTTGTTCTATTGATAAATTTTTTCCCAATTTACCTTTTGTTATTTTACCATCAGCATCTATGGATATTTGTCCAGATATATATAAATAATTGGAAGTTTTTTTATAAGCCACATATGAACCGACTGGATCTGGAGCTTTTGGAATTGTTAAGTTTAGTTTCGATATGTTTTCGTAAATTGACATCATTAATTTGTTAAAAAAAAAGAAAATTATTTTTCAATTACTTCAGTAAATGATTTTGAACCAAACCATTTTCCCAAAAAGTTATTTGTTCCATCTTTTTTCGTTGTCAATTTTTTTTTGAAAGTACTACCAGCTTTACTTATTTTACAAATTAGAAAATTTGGTGATATTTTATAATCTTGGCAATTTTCAAGTTGACCTTTATATTTATTTTCACCAGAATTTGCATTAGTAATAAAAAAAATTACTGCTACTATTATAATAATATTTTTCATAAATAACTCT
>AZHQ01000056.1 GCA_000504605.1 alpha proteobacterium SCGC AAA288-E13 | reverse complement strand
TGGCTACAACAATTCGATCTTATACTTGTGTAACAGTTGATGATAAATTAGCTGGATTTGTAGCACTTCATATCCATACTCCACTGTTAGCAGAGATTCGTAGTTTAGTTATAGCTGATACATTTAGAAAACAAGGTTTAGCAAAAGGTTTAATTACTAAAACTATTACTGAAGCTAAAAATTTAGGGCTATCAGAGATTCTTGTACTTACATATAAAGAAGAGTTATTTAAAGGTTTTGACTTTAAAGTTATTAATAAAGAGTTAATACCAAATCCAAAGATATGGATAGATTGTATTAAGTGTAAACATTTTCCAAGATGTGATGAGATTGCTTTAGTTTATAAATTCTAATTTCCATTTAGCAATAAATTCCCATTTATTTTTTAACTTACACCAACCATATTTATTACAATAATCTATTGATAAAGTATTACCCTTATAAACTGTTCTAACTATTTTACCTGTTGGTGTTGGTGTTTTTCTAATATAAATAGCATCTTGTATTACAGTAGCATTTAAAATTTTATTCTCTTTTACTATCTTTTTTATTATTATTTTTTTAGCTTTAACCTCTTTAGGTTTAGACTGTTTATTTTTTAATAGTTTTATCTCTTCTTTTAATTGTGCTATCTCTTGTTCTAAATAACTATTATCATTATTTATAGCTATATTATTTGAAGATATTTTTTCTAATTGTTTTTTATTTAATATTTCTAAAATATGTTTAACATTTATTTTTAACTCTTTAATATCCTCACTATTAAGTTTAGTAGTATATTTTTCATTATTAACATCTTCAACTAAAGATGTAAAACCTATTTTAAATAAAAACATCTCAAGCTCTGTAGCTTTTGGTTGAGTTTGTACTTGAGCATTTAAACAGCTCATCATTATAAATATATAAAGTATTTTATGCATTTGTTACCTCTTCATTCTTTTTACTGTAAATATAAGTTCGTTTAAAATCTCTTCTTTGTCATCCATAAACTGAATATAAATATAATATTGATTTGCTTTATAAACTACTGTAAACTTTTTAATATTTGATGCTATTGTATCGACAAATGCTTCATCTAAAAAATCATCAGTAAGTTTATTTTTATTAAATGGTTTTTTACTTTCTATTCTAAGAAGATTATTCTCTTTTGATACAAAATAAGTAATATTATTATAAAAACTATTATGAATAGTATGTATTGTAAAAAGCTTTAATATACTTGTATCTTTTTGTTCAATACTAGCATTAGAATATACAATATCTTTAAAAAATATTTTTTTTAAGATAATCTCTTGCTCTTTTTTATTTAATTTACTATGAAAAAAACTATTACTTTTTTGTGTTATATCTAAAGTCTGATATAAAAACATAACAATAATAGATAATAATGCAATAGAGACTAATACTTCTATTAAAGTAAAAGCTCTTTTATTCAATTATTTTTTCTCTCCACATTTAGAATAGTAAATATCATCATCACCACCCTCTTTCTTATTTGCACCAAATGAAAGTATTTCAAATATATTTTCATTATTAGTATAAATATAATCTTGTCCCCAAGAATCTTTTGGAGTTTTACCATCTTCAAAATAGTTTTTTGTAGCTAAATAATTTAACCCTTCTGCTGTAGTTGGATAAAGTGAATTATCAATCTTATACATTTTAAGTGCTGAAGATATACTTTTCATTTGAATACAAGTAAGCTTTTGTTTTGCCTCTTCACCTTTACCAGTTAAACTAGGTAATACAAAAGATGCTAGAAGTCCAAGGATTATAATTACAACCATTAGCTCCATTAAAGAAAATGCTTTTCGCATTAGATTGCTTCCTCATCTTCTTCACCAGTTCTGATTCTTACAATTCTTTCAATACTAGAAACAAATATTTTTCCATCTCCAATTTTTCCAGTTTTAGCTGCATTTACAATAATCTCAACTGTTTTATCTACATCTTCACCAGCAACTACTAAATCAAGTTTAATCTTAGGAATAAAATCAACTACATACTCAGCCCCTCTATATAATTCAGAGTGACCTTGTTGTCTTCCATATCCTTTTACATCAGATACTGTCATACCT
>AZHQ01000055.1 GCA_000504605.1 alpha proteobacterium SCGC AAA288-E13 | reverse complement strand
AAAATTTTCTTTTATATTACCAACTTTAATATTATCAATTTTACTTTTATCAATTAATAATGGAGGTCTGGACTCAAAAATTCTTTTCTTTGCTTTTTCTGAAATTTCAGTCTTTAAATCTAGAAGTGTTACAGAAATGTTGGCATTACATAGTTGTGCTGCAATTCCACTACCCATAGTGCCAGATCCAATGACAACTACATTATTGATATTCATTGGATCAGATACTATTTAAGTTTCGAAATTATTGCATCCCCCATTTGTAAGGTGGATACTTCTTTTTTTCCTTTGGATAAAATGTCTTTAGTTCTTAAACCATCATCAAGAACTTTTTGAACTGCCTGATCTAAGTTATCAGCTTCTTGATCTAGATCTAATGAATATCTAAGTGCCATAGAAAAACTTAGAATACTTGCTATAGGATTTGCTATTCCCTTCCCAGTAATATCCGGAGCAGAACCATGAACGGGCTCATACATAGATCTCATTTTTCCATTTTTATCTTTTGCTCCTAGAGATGCCGAAGGCAATAAACCTAATGATCCGGTTAGCATGGCCGCTTCATCAGATAACATGTCGCCAAATAAATTATCAGTTACAATGACATCAAATTGTTTGGGATTTCTCAATAACTGCATAGCACAATTATCTGCAAGCATATGTTTTAATTCAATATCTGTATAATCGTTGTCTCTAACTTTTTGAACTTCCTCTCTCCATAGAACGCCTGTCTCCATAACATTTGATTTTTCACACGAAGTGACTTTTTTACTTCTTTTTTTTGCAAGTTCAAAAGCTACTTTGGCTACTCTAATTATTTCATGGCTCGTATATGTATGAGTATTAATACCTTTTCTTTCTCCATTTTCGATAGGTTTTATTCCTCTTGGCTCACCAAAATATATACCCCCAGTAAGTTCTCTGACAATCATGATATCTAGACCTGAAACAATTTCTGGTTTTAAACTAGATGCTTCAACCAACTGTTTAAAACAAATTGCTGGTCTAAGATTTGCAAATAATTTTAATTCTTTTCTTAACTTTAATAATGCTCTTTCAGGTTTCTTTGAAAATTCTAAATTGTCCCACTTAGGACCACCACAAGCACCAAAGATTACTACTTCAGATTCCATTGCCTTATAAAATACTTCATCTGTAATTGGATTCTTGTGTTTTTCAATTGATGCTCCACCGATCAAATCTTCATCTACTTTAAAATCCAAAGATTTTTTAGAGTTAAACCACTGAATAATTTTTTTTACCTCAGCAACAACTTCTGGACCAATACCATCCCCTGGAAGCAATAAAATTTTTCTATTTTTAACTTTAATCATACTAATTCATCCAAGGTTTAGTTTTCTGGATATTTTTTTCATAGGAAGTTATTTTTGCAGATTTTTCCAAGGAAAGTGCAATATCGTCTAAACCATTTAACAAACATTTTTTTTTAAAAGTATCAATTTCAAAATTAATTATTTTGTTTCCTAATTTAATTTTTTGTTCAGGTAGATTTATTTCTATGACTTCTTTTCTTTTTGAATATTCAATTAATTCTTCTACTTGATTTTGGTCCAAAACTATCGGTAACATTCCATTCTTAAAACAGTTGTTATAAAAAATATCTGCAAAACTATGACTTATTATGCATTTAATTCCAAAATCTAATAGAGCCCAAGGAGCATGTTCTCTTGAAGAACCGCATCCAAAATTTTTTCCAGCTAATAATATAGATGACCTGTTATAGGGTTCTTTATTTAAAACAAAGTCATTCACTTTTTTGCCTTGTTCGTCGTAACGCATTTCAAAAAAATAAACTTTTTCCAAGCCCACTCCTTTTTATTGTTTTTAAAAATTGCTTAGGAATAATCTTATCTGTATCAACATTCATCATTGGAAGATTTGCTGGTATACTTTTTAAAATACTAAATTTTTCCATTTTAATTTTAAAATTTTCTTACGTCCGTTAAATGTCCATCAATTGCAGCGGCGGCGGCCATAGCGGGGCTTAATAAATGAGTCCTGCCTCCACGACCCTGTCGTCCTTCAAAATTTCTATTTGAAGTAGATGCACATCTTTCTTTAGGATTAAGCTTGTCTGCATTCATGGCTAGGCACATTGAACAACCTGGTTCTCTCCATTCAAATCCAGCTTCTTTAAAA
>AZHQ01000054.1 GCA_000504605.1 alpha proteobacterium SCGC AAA288-E13 | reverse complement strand
GAATAGTTCATAAATTAAGAATATATCATTAAAAGTATGTGTGCAATCTTTGGTATAGTGGGTAAGTCTGATCCGCATCTACTGAAAAAAATTTCTACGGTTCAGCTATTCAGAGGTCCAGATTCTCAGAAATTTTATTTTAATAAAGAAAAATCATTTTGTTTTGGGAATAATAGACTTGCAGTTATCGATAAAGAAGGCGGAATTCAACCAATGTATTCTGAAGATAAAAGTATTTTGGTAGTTTTTAATGGAACAATTTATAACTTTAAAGAAATTAAAAAATACTTACAAAATAAAAATGTAGTCTTTGCTTCTGATTCTGACACAGAGGTAGTTGCAAATTCATACATGTACTGGGGAAATAAAATGTTCAATTACTTAGATGGTATGTGGGCATTGTCAATTTACGACAAAAAAAAAGATGAAGTCATATTATCTCGTGATTATATAGGCCAAAAGCCGCTTTTTTATTTCAAAAAAAACAATTGCATATTCTTTTCAAGTCAATTACGAGGTTTTTTTGTTGATGAAAAAAATAAATTTGAGATAGAGAAAAATAATTTAAAAAAATTCTTAATATTTTCTTATTTGCCAGCTCCACACACTTTGTACAAAGATATCTATCAAGTCGAACCTGGTGAATACCTTACAATAAATTTAAAATCTATTGAAATTATAAAAACAAAATATTGGAAACTTGAAAATGGACCCGACTACAATCTTTTTTTTGACAAAACCACAATAGATCAATTCAAATCGGTTTTTGTAAATACTGTCAATCAACATACTATAGCTGATAAAACACCAGCTCTTCTTTTAAGTGGTGGCCTAGATTCTTTTTTAATTGCAGATCAGATAAAAAAAAAATTTGATAATTTAAAATCATTCAGTATTGGTTTTACAAATCCCAGCTATGACGAAACTGAATTCATAAAAAAGTTAGATTTAAATTTTGATAAAAAAATATTTTTACCTGAGGAAAATGATTTTTCAAATTATTTTAACAAACTTTCCAAGTTAGTAGACGAACCGTTTGGTGATAGTTCCTTGTTACCAAGTTTCATGATTTTTGATAAGATTAGGGAATTTACAAATGTCGCAATAGGTGGTGATGGAGGTGACGAAAATTTTTTTGGATATATAACTTTTGACGCGTTTTACCTTTCATTAATATTAAAAAAATTTATACCAAAAATAATTTTCAATATTATATCAAAAATAACAAATTTTTTACCAATTTCGAATAAGTACATATCTTTAGGTTACAAAATAAATAAATTTTTTTCACAGGCTAATTTTGACAAAAAATACCTTAATACTTTATGGCTTAGTTCCATGACCCTTAAAGAGTTAGAGGATTATTTTAATGAAGAAGTAATTTTGGATGAAATTTTTCCTGAAATTGATGAACTATTTTCCAAAAATTTACCCGATATGAGGCTATGTCAATTGTATTATTTCAAATTTTACTTACCCATGGTTTTGTCAAAAGTTGACAAAGCCAGCATGTTTAATTCTATTGAAAGCAGGTCACCATTTCTGGGCAAAAATATTATTAACTTTTCACTAGATATAGATGCAAATGAAAACTTCAAATTCTTAAGAAGTAAATACCTTCTAAAAAAGATTTTTTCTAAAGAAATTCCCTCAATTATCAAAAAGAAAAAAAAACATGGTTTTGCCTTACCTTTATCTGAATTTTTAAAATCAGGTAAAAATATAGAAAAATATATAAAAAAAAAATATATTTATAACGAGAAATTTTTTTTTAAAAAACTTGCTTTAGCAAAAAGAGGCGATATTGATGCTCAGAAATATATATGGAATGAACTAATTTTGAATTTGTCTATTCAAAATACCAGAGATATAAAAATATAATTTGATGATAAATTTTATTTTAATAAAAAATAAAAAAATACAACAAAAATTAATCCTTTTTATTTTTTTTATAAGTTTATTTATCGTAGGCTCTAGTATTTTTCATTTTTATGGTATTTCAATTGATGAGGAAGAAAATATAGATCTTGGTTATGTAACGTTAAGATATATATATGAAGTTTTTTTTCCTTTAAAAATTTCTACTATTGATAATATTAGTACACTTCCCAAACTTAGTGATGCTTTTATGCACAATGATCATGGAGCATTTTTAAACACACTTTGTGCTTATATTGATGTTGCTTTTAATATTGAGAAAACTAAAATTCAATACTTATTTCGACATTACATAAACTTTATTATATTTT
>AZHQ01000053.1 GCA_000504605.1 alpha proteobacterium SCGC AAA288-E13 | reverse complement strand
AATAAAGATAAATTTAAAATTTATAAAGCTTGTAATTGTGGAGGGTTTATTGATAAATCAAATATCAGATTAACAGTAGATACAAAAGAAGATTTTGAAAAAATGCAAAATATTTTTAATTTATTAGAGTTTGATATAAGCATAAAATACGATAAACTATTGGAGATAATAGAGTGAAAATATTTATTAGAGCTTATGGTTCTCATTTAATGGGAATGGGACATTTATATAGAATTCAAAAACTAGTTAAAAAAATAAGAGAATTGAAATCTAATGTAAATATAACTTTATTTACTAGAAAGTTTAGTGAAGCTAAATCTATATATAATAAAATAGAATATGATAATCTTATTGAAATTGATGAAAACATATCTGAAACAGAAGAAATTTCAAATTTAAAAAAAATATTTAAAGAAGAGTATGATATTTGCATAAATGATCAATTAAATACTAATATTGAAATAGCAAAAATTTTGACTAAATCTAAAAAGTCTATTACTTTTGATGATTTGGGTGATGGTAATATTTTATTTGATTATATTCTAAATGTTTTATATCCTACTAATAAAAATTTAGATAATGAAATTAATTCTTTTGAATATATTATATTAGATGATTATTCTAAAATTAAACAACAAGTAAAATTTAAAGAAGATATAAAAACTATATTTATAAATCAAGGGGCCGCTGATACTTGGGGAGCTATTCCAGATATGATAGAAGATTTAAATAAATTAGAAAATAAATTTAAAATAAAAGTTTTATTAGGTCCTTCTTTTAAGCATTATAGAGAGTTAGGAATCGCATTAGAAAAAAATAAAAAACAAATAGAAATATATAATTTTACAGATAATGTAGTAGAGTTGGTAAAGAAATGTGATTTAGCAATTTTAGGAGCAGGTAATACAATGTTTGAAGTTTTATCATTAGGAATTCCTATAATTGTTTCAACTAGAGAAGAAAAAGAATTAATAACAATCAATAAACTTTTAAAAGAAAATCTGATTTATTCAGAAAATAAGTTATATTCTAATAATTTATATCAATTGGTAGAAACAGTTATAAATAATCCTATTGATAGAAAAATAAAATTTGAAAGTAATAGAGAATTATTTAATTATAAGGGATTAGATAATATTGTAAATTTAATTATAAAGGAATAAGATGAGTAAAAATATATTAGCAATTGGAGCTCATTTTGATGATATAGAACTTGGTTGTGGTGGAACTATTGCAAGACATGTAGAAAATGGTGATAATGTTATAATGTTGGTTTTAACAGATAGTGCATATCTAAATTATGACGGAACAGTAATACGAACAAAAGAAACTGCACTAAAAGAGGGACAAAATGCAGCTAAAATATTAGGAGTAAAAAATTTAATATCTTGTGGATTAGAGACAAAGACATTACAGTATGGATATGAATTAATAGAGCTTATGAATAAGATTGTTGATGAAAATAATATAGATATAATTTATACTCATTGGGACAAAGATGTTCATCAAGACCATTCGGCGATTGGAAGAGCTACTTTAAATGCTGGAAGACATGTTAAAAATATCTTAATGTATAGAAGTAACTGGTATCATACTTCTTTTGAATTTAGAGGAAATTATTATGTAGATATTTCTAATTTTATGGATATAAAAATAGCATCAGTAAAAGCTCATGAAAATGAATATAAAAAGTTTGGTGATGGGTGGATAGAATTTTTTGTAAATGAAAATAGAAATGCTGGACAAAAAATAGGATGTCAATATGCAGAAGCTTTTGAAGTAATTAAGGTGTTTATTTAATGTTTGAATTTATTAATAAACAAATTCAATTTTATTCAGATAAAAAGTATTCATTTATTACAGGAAATGGGACAAGTGCCATTTATCTTGCTTTAAAAGCAAGTGGGTTACCTAAGGGTAATAGAATTGCTGTCCCTAATATTTCTTGTCCAGATCCAGTTTATGCTCTTATTTGGGCAGGATATAATCCAGTTTTTGTAGATGTAAATATAGATGATTATAATATGAATGTAGAAAAATTAGAAAAAATTCTACAAAAAGATAAAAAAATAAAAGGAATTATAGCTATCCATCTTTTTGGGAATTCTTGTGATATTGTATCTATTCAAAAATTATCTAAAAAGTACGATTGTTTTTTATTAGAAGATTGTGCTCAATCATTTGGTAATGAGATAAAAGAAGGAAAACTTGGTTCATTTGGGGATGTATCAATTTTTTCTTTTGGAAATGGAAAGATTTTAGAAGTTGGACATGGGGGGG
>AZHQ01000052.1 GCA_000504605.1 alpha proteobacterium SCGC AAA288-E13 | reverse complement strand
TTTTGGTTTAATTTTTGAAAAAATCCTTTACTTATTTTCCAATGTACACCCTGCTTGGCAGGGATCTTTATTTTTGATCCATCCTTAGGATTTCTGCCAATTCTAGATTTTAATTGTTTAGTTTTGAAAGATCCAAATCCTCTAATTTGAACATTATTGTCTTTAGCAAGAGTTTTGATTATTTCATCAAAAACGATGTTTAAGGCTTTTTTTAGATCTCTTCTAAGAAAACTGGGATAAGAATCAGCTAATTGATCTAATATTTGACTTTTAACAAAACTCAATTTTATTTTTCTTCTTTTTGCCCATTTTTGCCTCTTTTTTTCTTGAGAGCATTAGTAAGGTCAGCAAAAGGTAGAGATTTACCTGAATCTATACTGCCCCATTTTTTTATAGCGTCTTTATTTAATTCCTCTTCTAACATTTTAATTGACAAAGATACTTTTCTTTTTGTTAAGTCTATATCTTGCAACATGCTATCTACTTTGTCGCCTTTATTAAAACGATTTGTTCTTTGGTCTTCTTTATCAACCGCAATTTGATTTTTTTTAATTAATATTTTTATCGACGGACAACCATCTGGTGCAACTTTGATACCATTATCTAGAGTTTCAAGGACAATAACGGTAATAATGTCTTTCTTTTTTTTATCTTTGAAATAATCTATTGGGTCTGGTAGCAATTGTTTTAAACCTAATCTTATTTTTTCTTTGCTTGAATTAATCTCCAACACTTTAGCTGTTATTGGGTCATTTTTTTTAAATTTTTTAAGTTCCTCTTCTGATTCTTCAAATGAAATATCTTTATAGTGAATCATACCATCGAAATCAAAATCTTTTATATTAACAAAGAGAGCAAATTCAGTAATATTTTTTATTGTTCCTTCCACTTTAGAATCAACTGGAAATTTTTTTTCAAAATTTTCCCAAGGATTAGATAGGGTGTTTTTATATGATAAAAATATTCTTCTTTTTTTAACATCAATTTCCATAATCATCACATCAATCTTTTGAGAAAGGGATAAAAGTTTTTTAGCTGGAAAATTCTTTTTACTATAAGATAGTTCTGATTGGTGGCATAAGCCTTCTAATCCATCTTCTAGAGCTAGGAAAACGCCATAGTCTGTAATTTTTTTTACCTCAGCAGGATAAATTTTTCCAACTTTATAATTATTAATTGTAGTTTCAAACGGATCAGGTGTTAATATCTTTACTGAAGTTGAAATTTTTTTACTTTCATTATCAATTTTAATGATTTTTAATTTTTGTTTTTGACCAATTGTAAATAATTCTTCTGGATGACCAATTCGGCTCCAAGAACATTCTTTAATATGTGTCATGCAATCAAACCCGTTTAAATCAAAAAAAACACCATAATCAGTTATTCCTTTAACTGTTCCCTCAACAATATCACCTTCATTAAATTTGCTTAGCAATTCTTCTTTGTTAGCGTTTTTCATATTTTCTAGAATCATTCTTCTAGACACTACGATATTGCCTCGAAGCCTATCACATTTTACAATCATGAATCTTTGAGGTTCTTTCATTAAGTGGTTAATATTTTTTAGGGGTTTAAGATCTACTTGACTTCCTGGCAAGAAACACAAGGAAGATTGAACATCGACCACAAAACCACCTTTTATTTTAGAAATAATTTTTCCTTGCACTTCTTCTTTGTTTTCAAAAGCTTTTTCAAGCAGTTTCCAACTTTTCATTTTCTTTGCTTTTTCACGCGAGATAATTAAATTTCCCTCCTTATCTTCCAATTTCACAATTAAAATTTGAATCTTTCCACCTATTTTTAAATCATCTTCTTCTTTTAGAAGCTTTAATTCACTTTTTTCCAGGGTTCCTTCACTTTTTCCTCCGCAGTCAATAAAAACAAGTCTGTTTGTAATTTTTGTAATTGTTCCTTCACAAATTTTCCCTTCCTCAATTTTGGATTTTGCAAATTCACTATTTAATAATTTTTCAAACTCTTTACTTTTAGGTGAACTCAAATCTTTATAAATTTCTTCCATATTTTTCTTTTAGTTTTTTATCCATTATCTTTTTAATTTTTAAAAAGCCATCTCTTATAGTAAGACCAGTCGTATTAATCAAGTAAGAATCCTTAGTTTTTTTTAGCATCGAATGTGTTCTTGTCTTGTCCGATCGGTCACGATTTTTCATGCTTTTTAACACTTCTTTAAAGCTTACTTTTTTTCCTAGTTTTTTTAGTTCCTTAAATCTTCTCTTACTTCGTTCGTGCAAATTTGCTGTAATATAAAATTTAAAATCAGC
>AZHQ01000051.1 GCA_000504605.1 alpha proteobacterium SCGC AAA288-E13 | reverse complement strand
AGTATGGTAACAGGTGGCACATTATTTAGTGAACTTGGATTTTATTATATTGGCCCAATTGATGGACATAATTTAGAAGTATTATTGCCAGTATTGAAAAATGTTAAAAATTCTAAACATAATGGACCAATATTGATACATGCAGTTACCCAAAAAGGTAAAGGATATGAACCAGCGGAAAAAGCAAGCGATAAATATCATGGTGTTAGCAAATTTGATGTAATTACTGGAAAACAAAAAAAATCACCTTCAAAAACTCCTTCTTACACAAAGGTATTTGCTAATACTTTAATTCAACACGCTGAAAAGGATATAAAAATAGTTGGAATAACTGCAGCAATGCCATCAGGTACCGGAATGGATATGTTTGGTAAAAAATTTCCAGACAGAATGTTTGATGTAGGTATTGCGGAACAGCATGCAATAACATTTGCAGCTGGTTTGGCAACCGAAGGTTACAAACCTTATGCAGCTATTTATTCAACATTTCTTCAGAGGGCTTATGATCAAATTGTTCACGATGTGGCAATTCAAAGTTTACCTGTCAGATTTGCTATTGATAGAGCCGGATTAGTTGGAGCAGATGGCCCTACTCATGCTGGTTCTTTCGATATTACATATCTATCAACACTGCCAAATTTTATTGTCATGGCAGCCAGCGAAGAAGCAGAATTAGTTAGAATGATTAATACTTCAACAACTATAAACGATAAACCTTGTGCTTTCAGATACCCTAGAGGAAATGGCACTGGCGTGTCTCTACCAAATATTGTTGAAACAATTTCTATTGGTAAAGGAAAAATTGTAAGAGAAGGAAAAAATGTTGCAATTTTAAGTTTAGGAGCAAGACTACAAGAATGTTTAAAAGCATCTGAAACACTTAGTCAAAAAGGAATTTCAGTTACAGTTGCGGATATGAGATTTGCAAAACCTATTGATCAAGATTTAATTTTAGAGTTATGCTCAAAACATGAGGCATTAATAACTATTGAAGAAGGTTCTATTGGTGGATTTGGATCACATGTAATGCAATTTTTATCAACCAGAGGAATATTAGATAAAGGAATAAAATTAAGATCTATGGTTTTACCAGATATTTTTATTGATCAAGATACACCAGAAAATATGTATAAAAAAGCTGGATTGGACTCTATATCTATTAAAGAAAAAATTTTAGAAGCACTAAAATCTAATATTGTATTATCTAAAACAAAATCTGTGAGTTAAATTTATTTACACTGAGCTTTATTCATTAGATAATGATCTAACAAGACACAATTCATCATAGCCTCGCCAATAGGAACGGCTCTTATTCCAACACATGGATCATGTCTTCCTTTAACAGAAATTTCAGTATTTTTACCTTTTTTGTTTATCGTCTTTCTGCTTAATAATATAGAAGAAGTTGGTTTAACCGCAAAAGAAGCAATTATATCTTGGCCAGAAGAAATTCCTCCCAATATTCCTCCTGCATTATTGGATTTAAATAATGTTTTTTTTCCCTTCTGTCTAATTTCGTCGGAATTTTCTAGTCCACTTAATAAAGCTGAATACATTCCAGATCCAATATTGACTCCTTTTACTGCGTTAATGCTCATTAAAGCAGCTGCAATATCCGCATCCAATTTTGAGTAAATAGGTGCGCCTAAACCTATTGGGATACCTGATGCTCTAATTTCGATAATTGCCCCACATGATGAACCAGATTTTCGAACACTCAAAAGATACTTTTCCCACAATTTTATTACTGACTTATCAGGACAAAAAAAGGGATTTTTTTGAATTTCTTTATCTTTCCAATTCTTAACATTGCATCCTAGCAAACCTAACTGAGTGACTGCACCAACAACTTTAAATTTTTTTCCAATTTTATTTTGTAAAACTTTCTTTGCTATTGCTCCTGCGGCAACCCTTGACGCTGTTTCTCTAGCTGATTGACGTCCTCCTCCTCTGTAATCTCTGATTCCATATTTTTTGAAATAAGTATAGTCAGCATGGCCCGGCCTGAATTTATTTTTAATAGTTTCATAATCTCTCGATCTTGCATCTTGATTGTAAATAATCATAGAAATAGGTGTTCCAGTGGTTTTGCCTTGAAAAACACCAGACAAAATTTCAACTTTATCTGATTCTTTTCTTTGAGATGTGAACTTTGATTTTCCAGGGCGTCTTCGGTCCATATCTATTTGTATATCTTTTTGGGATAAAGCTATATTTGGCGGACAACCGTCTACTGCACAACCAATAGCGGGACCATGGGATTCACCCCATGTTGTAAAACGAAACATCTTTCCAAAAGTATTAAATGACATTA
>AZHQ01000050.1 GCA_000504605.1 alpha proteobacterium SCGC AAA288-E13 | reverse complement strand
ATCCGGCAGCCGAGTTGACCTGGGCATTAATTCTAGGTTTGGTTAGAAATTTTAAAGAAGAAATTGATAATATGTACCAAGGTTATTGGCAAACTACAGTTGGTTTTGAGCTCAAAGGAAAAATTCTAGGGCTAATTGGGCTTGGAAAGATTGGCTCTCAAGTTGCAAAAGTTGGCACAGCTTTTGGCATGCAGGTTATTGCCTGGAGCGAAAATTTGAATTTGAGTCATGCAAAAGAACTTGGCGTGTTACCCATGAGCAAAGAAGATTTAATTAAAACGTCTGACTTTATTTCAATCCATGTTGTTTTGGGCGAAAGATATAATAACTTAATTACAAAAAATGATTTGCAAATGATGAAAAAGAGTGCTTTTTTGATTAATACTTCAAGAGGCCCAATTGTTAATGAAAATGATCTTGTCGAAGCTTTAAAATCAAACCAAATAGCGGGCGCAGGACTTGATGTTTATGATCACGAGCCTTTGCCTGATAATCATAAATTAAGATTTTTGCCAAATGCATTATTACTTCCTCACTTAGGCTATGTTACTGCAGAAAATTATTCCATTTTTTATACTCAAATGCTTGAAGATCTTGAGGCATGTGTCAAAGGTAAACCAATAAGAGTTATTGAGTCATGAAAAAAAATGAAAAAAATTCAAATTTAAATTCTAAACAATATTATGTTCTTCGTGGTGAAGGAACAGAGCATCCTGGGTCCAGCCCTTTAAATAATGAAAAAAGAAAAGGAGCATATTGTTGTGTTGGCTGTGGAACCAAGTTATTTGAATCGTCTACTAAATATGAAAGCGGATCGGGTTGGCCTTCTTTTTTTCAAAGTCTTCCAGATGTTTTCGAAACCAAAATAGATTATTTCATGGGCTATCCTCGAACAGAATACCACTGTAAAAAATGTGGGGGTCATCATGGGCATATTTTTGAAGATGGTCCTAAACCAACGGGGAAAAGATACTGTAACAATGGAATTTGCTTAGTATTTAAGTTAGAAATTTAATTTTCGTATATCTTCCATCATCTTCCACTATCCTCAAAACCCATTAATTCTTATACTAACTCCGTTTCACGTGGTAAGGCTTAACCCAATGTGCCGTACTTAATTATGGAACTCGGAGTGAACTCTTCTGAAAAGTAATACTATGATAATTGATTATGTTTTAAAATATATTGGTTACTTCGCTGCATTCTGTACAACAATAGCTTTTTTTCCTCAAGCAATAAAGGCATGGAAAACTAAAAGTACAAAAGATATTTCGTTATACATGTTTCTTTTACTTGTCGTAGGAGTTTTGTCATGGGTAGTTTACGGAATACTAATTTCAAGTTTACCACTTGTAATTGCTAATCTTACAGTTTTGTTTTTAGCAATATCTATATTAATAGCTAAATTAAAATTTAAGTAGAAAAAAAATGAAAAAAACTGAAACAAAGAAAACTGAAACAAAGAAAACTGAAACAAAGAAAACTAAAACAAAGAAACCAACAGTAGGAACAAAAAAGCCATTTTGGGATGGTCGTTTGCGTGTATCTACTCCAGGATACAGAGAGAACTATAATTCTATATTTAAACAAAAAAGAAACTTTAGAGGGCCTTCTAAATGATGGATACGGCCTACACTTTACACTAAAATCATGTTATTATGAGTTGAATGTGGAAGAGGAAGAAAAGACGTTATTCTAGGCTTGTAATCTTAGATCCCAAGAACGATACAACAAAGAAAATTAAAAAAATATTAAGTGAAAAACATCCAGGATATGAAAAAAGAAGTAAGGATGAAAAAATGTTTAACCAAGCATGTGAGAAAATTTCTTTTTATTTATTAGATGGCAATATAAAAAAAGCAAGGTCTGTCTTGAAAAGAATACCTTTTGTTCCAATACGTCTCTCTGAACAAGAGATAGATAATATTATTCAAGAATATAAAAAATAAGCGGACCAGCTATTGGCATACTTCGCACTACACATCACACCTAAAATCATGTTATTATGAATTGAATGAAGAAGAAGTGGAAACCAAAATTTTATATTCATCGACATCCGGATGATCCTCCTTTTCGTAGAATAAAAATAAAGAAATCATTAACCAAAAAAAAATATCAAAAAGATATAGCTAGATCTTTTAAATATATTATACAAATTGTAGCGTGCGTCTTTTTGCTTGGAGTAGTTTTTGTTGCGATATTTAAAGGTGGATTCTAATATGGCCATGGTAGAGATAAATACTACTGGTAACTCCTTGGCCTCCCAAGGAAATCTTTATGGTAAATGCTACACCATTCGTATTTATCTTTCCATAAACCTGATACCCCAAAGATATATTTATTTGGCAAATTATCA
>AZHQ01000049.1 GCA_000504605.1 alpha proteobacterium SCGC AAA288-E13 | reverse complement strand
TTTTTTGTAAGCTTCTTTATATCCTGGTGGAGTTCTTACTACTCCATTCTCAAAAGTAGCAGGTGTCTCATCTCCAATTTTTGCAAGAGGTAATATAAGATTTTCATTAATTTTTGCAGCCTGCTCCAATATATCTTTTGCTAGATCGGGATTAACTTCCTTGTATTTTTCAAGTTCGTTGTAATGAGGATTGTCTCTTAACTTCTCAAAGAGAAACATCATGTCATCTATGGGAGCGGTATAAGTAGCCATTAATTTATCAAAGGTTTTCCTGTTGAAAGTGTATGTTTAATTCTAGCTTGAGTTTTTTCCATTTGCATTAGTTTCATAAAAGCCTCTAATTCCAAAGCATACATATCTTCTTCTGATAATTCTTTATCAAAAGTTGTGTTACCTCCACTTAATACAAAAGCTAATTTTTTTCCAACTTCCATCCCATGTTCCAAAATTTTCTTTTCTCTAAAAAGATTTTCAAGAGTTTGAAACATTTTATCTCTTACCTGGCTTCCTGATAACTTAAAAATTGGTTTTTTTGGCGGTTTATATCCATCTTTATTATTGTTAATTAAATTTTGAGAAACTGAAAGTAGCTTGTTTCTGTTCATAATACTTTTGTCTTTATCTAATAAAAACTTGAATGGTATAGCTTCAGCCGGTGAAGTAGCTGTTTTACCATAACCAATAATATCAAACACTTTTTGTGGAGCAAAATCAGGATCATTTTTAGCTTCTTGAGTTTGTGTCCATCTCCACAACAGTTCTTTAGTTCCTCCTCCGGCGGGTATTAATCCTACAAGGGTTTCTACCAAGCCCATCACAATATTAGTGTGAGCAACTACATAATCGCTTTGAATACAAACTTCTTCGCCGCCGCCCAAAGCCAACCCGGAAGGAGCAGAAATAACTAAATTATCAGAATATTTTAGTTGCTTGCAGGTCATTTGAAAATGGTGGATAAACTTTTCAATTGCTTTCCAATTTTTTTCTTTTGCAAAATCCATAATAAAATTTAAATTTACTCCAGCTGAAAATTGCATTCCTTCATTGATAATTATCAAATTTTGATCAGATGCTTTTTTTAATGCATCCATTGAATCGTAGTCCAACGTATTTGCTTTAGTATTAAATTCTACAATTTTGTAATTTTTATGCTCATATGTAACAGCTGATTTATTATCTTTATTAATTTTTGCTAATTGCTTTACTTTTCCTAATGTCTCCAAATTTGTATAAATTTGTCTTTTTCCATAAAAAGTATCAGTTTTTTCATTGTAAAGTTTTTTTATAAATTCATTTGTTTTCAACTGATTATCTTTTTCTACAAAAAATTTTACTCCAAGCTCTTCTAGCATTTCGAACGGTCCCTTAGTCCAATTAAAACCAAGTCTCATTGCTTCATCAATATTGTTATAATCTTTTGTTACATTGGGAATTAAAGAAGACGCATAAAGAATAATTTTTGAAATGACAGCCCAAGCATATTTTCCATATTTATCATTTCTTGAAACCAGCTCTTTTAAATTAACTTTTTCATCAAAATTAAGATCAATTTTTTTAGATGGAAAATAATCTCTGGTAGTTAAATTAATTGCTTCTAATACTTTCTTCCCATCTTTTTTATTCATTCTATAAAATCCACCTTTTTCTTTTCTTCCGGTATAACCAGTGTCAATTAAATTTTTTACTAATGGAATTTCTTGTGCAACTTCATGAAAAACATCAGTGATAGGTAATTCTTTTAAAAAACTTTTTAAAACATCTGCCATGAGATCAATACCGATCAAATCATATAAACCAAAAACTCCTGTTTTAGGTATGCCCATAGGTCTTCCAAAAACTGCATCTGCTTCTTCTATACTTAATTTCATTTTTATAGCTTCCGTCATTGCTATCTGCATAGCATAAACACCAACTCTATTTCCTAAAAAACCTGGAGTATCTTTGCAAAGAATAACTCCTTTGCCTAAACTCTCTTCACAAAAGTTTTTTAATAAATTTATTTTTTTTGCATCGTTAGTATTCTCAGTTACTATTTCTAATAAACCCATGTACCTAACAGGATTAAAAAAATGGGTTATACAAAAATCTTTTTTGTCTTCATCGGACATTTTGGCCGATAAAACTTTTAAGGGAATCGTTGATGTATTTGATGAAATTATTGAATCTTTTTTTCTTGTTTTAAAAATTTTTTCATAAATATCATGTTTAATATTTATTCTTTCAACTACTGCTTCTACTACCCAATCAGCATTTCCAACAATTTCAAAATTTTCTTTTATATTACCAACTTTAATATTATCAATTTTACTTTTATCAATTAATAATGGAGGTCTGGACTCAAAAATTCTTTTCTTTG
>AZHQ01000048.1 GCA_000504605.1 alpha proteobacterium SCGC AAA288-E13 | reverse complement strand
AGTAAAATTGATATTACATATATCCAATATTTAATTTGTAAAAATTTTTTTTGATTAATAAACTTCATTTCAGTTGTTCATTGCTATGGAACATGATTCGTTTAACATAAATATATCAGAATTTTAATATAGGCATTAGCTTTTGTAATAAGTATTTTTTCTCTTTATAATTATATTTTTTAAAATTTTTCTAATGAAAAAAATAATTTAGTTATTATTATATTTTTAATTTAATTTTATATACATCTTGCTTCAAGTAGAACTAGTTAAATCTGAATCGTTTTCTTACATGCTCATTATCCATTACGTAAAGCTTGTCTTGTGGAACAGCCAAATATATATCAAATAATGGCGATCGATTTTCGGCAGATAACCAATATCGATTTGAGGAAATGTTAATAAAACCGAAAAATTTTTTTCTTCGAGACAAACCAAAAATCTTATATGATCGAGGGAAGACTTCTAATACCTTTGGAACATCATTCTTTTTATGGAACTGATCAAAAAGAATTATCGGCTTAAAGTCAATTAATATTTTTTTCATTCCAGAAAGCACATTGTATTCGTAACCTTGTGCATCCAATTTTATAATTTCAATTTTTTCTATATTATTATCAGCTAAAAGATCATCAGCAGTTAACATCAAGACTTCTTGTTCGATATGGTTTGTTGTCTTCTCTTGGGAGATAATTTTTGCAATACCTTTGTTTGCTCCAGGTGGCAAATAAATTTTAGTTTTGCTTTTTTTTTCGCCAAGCGCAATATTAAAAAATCTTACGTTAGATATGTTGTTTATTTTTGCATGAACCAAAGATTGGTTATAAGTGTGTATTAATGGCTCAACGCCAATTACCGTAGGAAATATGTGTGCCAAACTTATAGAAAATTCACCTGTACTCGAACCTATGTCTAAAAAAACATTTTTTTCTTTCAATGCATTGCTTACATCTTTGACAATATTAATTTCAGCTTCGTTGTACACACTTAAAAAAAATACACGCCAATCAATATAAGAGTCCAGCGAACCAGCATAATTAAAACCAAATTTATGTCTTTTAAGAAATAAATATCGTTTTTGTTTGTACGGATTAGCGAACAGATGAGCGATCCTATATTTTAAAGGCCTAGGTATAATGCTAAAAGAAAAAAACCAACGTAGCGTTATATAGAAAAATTTTTTCATTTTAAAAAGTATTTCGTTTCCGTGTGCACCACCACTGCACCAAAAAGCAATGTTTCAATACAACCGATTGTTCAAAATTCATAAAGGATTGTTGAAATAACTCCCTTATATGGAGCAGTACTAACCCTCACCCTCTGTAGTTCATTCATTTGCTTAAATTTAATTTCAAAAGGTTTCTCGTGAAGTAATATACCGGAATTAAACCTAGGCCTTACAATAAAAGAAGTTTGCATATCAATGTTGCTTTTAAACTTACCATCTGGCAAATGTTCAGTTATTAAAAGAAATTTAAATTTATTTTTTATATTTTTGATAAATGAAAATATATCTTGGTTTGAAAAATGTTGAAGTACTTGTCTAACAATACAAATATCTGCGGATGGTATATTATCTTTTACAATATCAAGTTTTAAAAATTCAATATTTTTATAATTAAATTTTGATTTATTTAAATCTATAATATCTTGAAAAATGTCAATAGCATAATATTTTTTTGATAAAGATAAAAAATTTTTACCAACATTAAAATCTCCACATCCACAATCAGTTAAAGTTGGCATATGTTTTTTTTTAAGAAATTCTTTTACAACTTCTATGTATGGATTAATGATATTGGGGTTATGAGCACCTGTTCCTGAGCTGAAATTTTTATCTTCATCTTCTCCCCAAATATTATTTTTGTAAATATAGGAAAATTTTTCTTCTCTGCTTAATTTTGAAATAATCTTTAATTTTTTATTAATTATTGCTTCTCTAAAAATATTCAAAATAAAATTAGGAGTAATTTTTTTTATTATTTTTTTAATTCTAGGGTTAAATTTCATCATAATTGATTATTTTAAAGCGGGGTGTTCTGTTAGCCGACGCCTGTAATCTGTCTTCTTTTAACCTGAATCTATCAGCGTTTCAATACAACCGAAAGTCCAAAACTCTTGCTTAAATGGAACTATATTGCGTCAAAAAAAATACGACAAATATAAATATAAGTTATGATATAAATAAAATTTATTAAATCATGAATAAAGCTTTCATTATAAATTTAATAATGATTATTATTTCCATTACATTATTATTAATCATAATTGAAATATTCTTATATATAGAGGACTACCACCTTCCTAATAAGGTATTTAAATATAAAATTAACAACATTAATTATCTTTTCAATGATAATCCAAAGGATTTTTTAAATAACAAAAATCAAAAAAAAATAATATTTTT
>AZHQ01000047.1 GCA_000504605.1 alpha proteobacterium SCGC AAA288-E13 | reverse complement strand
TCTGAAAAAGAGAAATTTATAGAACTTGTCGATTTTAAATCATTTTCTCCATATAAAATAAATTTAGACTTTTTTAAAGAAGCTAGAAAAAATTTTACTACCGAAGAATGGATTGATTTATTAATTCGTGCTATGGAATATAATCCAAATGGATTTAAAAGTTTAGGTCAAAAAATAACTTTTTTGAGTAGACTACTCGTATTTGTAGAACCAAGAGTAAATTTAATAGAATTAGCTCCTAAAGGGACAGGCAAATCATATATTTTTGGAAATCTAAGTAAATATGGTTGGTTGATTAGTGGAGGAGTAGTTACTAGAGCAAAATTGCTTTACGATGTTTCAAAGCAATTACCAGGTGTAATTGTAAATTATGATTATGTTGCAATGGATGAAATTCAAACTATTACTTTAAAAGATGAAAGTGAAATAGCAGGTGGATTAAAAAATTTTTTAGAGAGTGGTAAATTTTCTATTGCAAATGTTAGACAAACATCAAATGCAGGTTTTATAATACTTGGAAATATACCTCTTGATGAAGATGGAACACCTATTGTAAAAAGCTATTTTGAGCCATTACCTGATATATTTAAAGAATCTGCATTTTTAGATAGATTTCATGGATTTATCCAAGGTTGGGAAATGCCAAGAATGAATCAAAGTATGATTTTAGAAGGTAATACCTTAAATGTAGAATATTTTAGTGAAGTATTGCATTTATTAAGAAATGATAGCTCTTACTCGCCAATTGTGAATTCATTATTAGAAATTCCTCATAATGCTGATACAAGAGATGTAAATGCCATCAAAAGATTAGCAACAGCTTATTTAAAATTAATTTTTCCTCATGTTGAATCAAAAAACGATATTGATGTAGATGAATTTAAATTATATTGTTTTGAACAAGCAGTTAAAAAAAGAGCTATTATAAGGAAACAAATACATAAAATAGATAGAGAATTTAGTAAAGACTTGCCTGATATGAAAGTGATTAAGCATAGCAAAATATAGTACAGAACAGGTAAACTTGGCGCTTGAAAAAGTACCCAGAGGAACGCTCAAGCCGAGCGAGTTCTTGTCCTTGGCGCCAAAGACGCTTTCGAATAAAATTAGTGAAGTGATTTTCACAAAATGAAAAATTTTCCCTGAAAACAAGAGAATCGCTTTTGCGGAACAAAATATTTCCTTGAAGTCGCAGGAGTGAACACTCATTGTATCTAACAAAAAAGTTCGAGAAGTATGTCTCTTTTCTTTTTCTTAAGGTAGCACTTATCGCGATTGTTATAGATTTAACATATGTAAGATTACACATATAAATATATTGCTATTTTATGTAAGTTACGATAAACTACACTTTATGAAAAAATCAAGTTTTGAATGGGATGAAAAGAAAAATAAATTAAACAAAGAAAAGCATAAAGTATCTTTTGAAAAGGCACAATATGCTTTTTTAGATAAAAATAGAATTATTGCTGAGGATTTGGAACATTCTCAAGATGAAAAAAGATATTTTTGTTTTGGAAAAGTTGAGAATGAGATTATTACTGTAAGATTTGTTTATCGAAATGATAAAATTAGAATCTTTGGTGCTGGATATTGGAGAAAAGGGAGAAAGATTTATGAAGCAAGCAATTAATTACACAGATGAGCCGCTTGGGGATATAAAAATTGTAAATGATTTTTTGCCGCCGCCAGAGGATTTGGTTTTGAAAAATGAGAATATAAAAGTTACAATCTCTTTGACAAAAGAGAGTGTTGATTTTTTTAAAAAAGAGGCTAAAAAATATCATACAGGGTATCAAAAAATGATAAGAAATTTATTAGATGCTTATGTAAATAATTATAACCACAATAACAATCGCCCCATAACAAAACAGAAAAGCTGATTGAATTACCCTGCGACTAATTTATAGCTTACTTGTATAGTTATGTTGCTATATTTACTTTAAGAAACAAACGCTATAGAATAATAAGTGTTCGAAGATGTAGAAAAAATGAGGAGCAAAATTATGATAACAACAAACGATAAAGCTATAACAATTAGAGAGTTTGACAAAAAATTTGATAGTGGGGAGGATGTAAGTGAATATTTGGATTTTTCTAAAGCTCAAAGTTTAGAAGAATTTGAAAAAGAAAGGTTTAAAGTAAGAAAAGTAAATGTAGATTTTCCGGAATATATCATAAATCTGCTTGATAAAGAAGCTCAGAAAATAGGAGTCACAAGACAATCAATCATAAAAGTTTGGATAGCCGAGCGATTAAAAGAAGAGCAAAAATTTAGTTTAAATGCTTAAAGCATGACAAATCCTCGGATGATGAATAGCATACTCTGACGCGAGAATATAAGGGTCAGACCTTGAATTTTGAATTATAAACTTATCTTATAAAAAGTAAAATCCTTCGGGTTTTTCAAAACCCGAAGGATAACAGGGTATTACATCATACCCGGCATTCCGCCCATTCCGCCCATGTCT
>AZHQ01000046.1 GCA_000504605.1 alpha proteobacterium SCGC AAA288-E13 | reverse complement strand
GTTCTCGGACACAATGTTATTTAAATTTTCTAACTGAGACATAAGCCTAGCCTTATTATTTTCGAAGTCTGCTAGCTGATTTTTTGTATTTTTTAATATAACAGTAGCATCAAACACACGGGACAACGAAAGAATGGCCATTATAATAGCATAAATTGAAACTATAAAAAAATATTTATAATATTTTATTCCAAATAATTTTTGCTTTTGCTGCTCAACATCCTCTTCCTCTCTTCTCTTATAAATAAAATAAGTAAGATAAATGTATTGAGAATAGTGCATCGTCACTCCCATAATAATTGCATGTACAGGATTATTAACAAAACATACGGACGAAAAAATAATACACCCAGTTACAAAAGTTAAAAAATTTTGAGAAAAACCAAATCTTATTATATATATAACAAATATGATAAGCACCAACAAAGAAACTAAAATATTTATAATCATTATATTATTTTCATTAATCATTGGAATGTAAAATTTATAAAATGCGATGATAAAAAAAATAAAATTAATTAAATAAAGTAATATCTCTTGAAATTTTCTTTCATCAATTCTTTCACAATAAAGTTTGCAAATTCCAAAACTTTGTCGAGTTACATGGTAAATATTGGCGGCAAAAAAAATAAGTAAGAATAAATCTCTGAAAAAAATAAAACCAAATAAACTAGATAAAAGAACTACTATGGGTAAATAAATTAACCAAAACTTTTTCTCTTTTATATAATTTGTATTAACTTTGTTTATAAAAAAAGGCCAAGTAGCACCAAAGTGAGGTTCTGCTAGAATTAAGATGGTTATAAAAATTAGCTGTAATTCAAATTGTGGAAATGTATACAAAATAAAACCATATAATAATGGAAAAAAAATCGGAAATCTTATTAATAATAATTCTTTGTTGATTTTTGATGATTCCATAATGTTTTTTTTACATCTTAATAAATTCCCAAAATTATTTTAAAAATGACATATTTAAAATTGTTTTTTCATTGAAGTTTGTTTTTTATCACGTTTCATCCAATATGTAGATATACTTTTTGTTTTAGTCGTTTTTAATAAATCTTTACCTAAAAGACGCATCAATACACCTATCGGAGTTACAACTGCAAAATATACTACTCCCATTATAATAGGAGAAACTATCGAACCTAATAAAATTCCAAACTTAAACCATAGTTTGTTTAGCGGTGTTAACAATTTAGAATTAATAACCCCTAGTATAAAAAAGATTATTGATATAACTAATGACCACAACCTAATATCTTCTTCATATTTTAAAGGCCACAAAGCTACTATCAAAAATATAACAAAAAATACCAACCCAAAATTTCTGTTTGATGAAATATTTATTTTAGAATTTGATGTCATAATTATTAATTAGATTTATAAAACTATATATGGTTTAAAAATATGCACATTTCCTATATAATGTATATTTCTAATTGAAAAAAACAACCTACGATTTAATTTCTTTGCTATAGTTATATATAAATATTAATTTGAAAGAGTACAATATCTTACGAAAAGGAATTTATGTTAATTGATTGCATATGTGGTGAAAGTAAATTCGCAATTAACGCTGAGCAAATTGGCTTTGATGGAAGATTGGTTAAATGCGGAAAATGTGGAAAAGAATGGTTCCAAGATTCAAAGCTAGACATTGTTGAAAAGAAATTAGCTGATCTTGATCAATCTTTACATACAAAAGAACTTAAAGTCATTAATCAAAGAAATGTTTTTGGTGATAAAGTCTCATCTCTTGAAAGAACATTAGAAGCAAAAAGTAAAGAACTCGAAAATCAAAAAATACTTGAGCAAAGATTAACTCTATTTGAGTCGAGGATTAAAGATAATGAATCTGAAGTCTCTAGACAAGAAAAATATAAAGAAAGAATTAATGCTTTAGAAAAACAACTTGAAAAGACAACATTGGATTTATTTATTAAAAATACATCATTAGAAAAGAGAAGTGTAACACTTCAAGAACAACTAACTGAAAAAAGTTTAAGTGATCGATTATCTTCTTTGGAACAAGAACTAGTTCCAAAAAAAGTAGGAGGCAGAATCATAAATACAAAAAAACCGATACAGGTATTTGATGAAGTAGATGATCAACAAAGCTCGGATATAGCAGGAAAAGCCCAATCATTTGAAATAGATGAAATAACAAAAGTAGTTAAAGATGGCGACTCTCAATCCACTAAAGAAAAAACCGAAGAAAAATACTCATCTGTAAAAATACATGATGATGATGAGGATACGTCAAGAATCGGTAGATCAGGTGATCTATTAAAAATTAAGAAAATTTAAAAGAAATTTTTTTTAAAAGCAAAAAAAGTAACAAATTATCAGGGAATTAGATTTGCAACTATTGGTTGTAAATCTAATTAATAAGTGTAATGCTTAGTTTAATCTATGAACATTGCATATCCCCTAGTAGAAATTTTAAAATGTGTAGAAATTATCAATCAACCAAAGAAAAAATTTTACAAAAATAGTGATAAAACATTTAATTTAAATAATACTGTAAGTATGAAAAAAAAAATAATCCAAACACAAGGTACGTTCGGAGAGACTTTCGAAACAGAGGAATTAGTAGACGAAACGTTTGATGACGCTGAGCCATTTGAAATAGAAGAAATAACAAAAATAAATGATTCAGGAAAAGAGAAAAATAAAAAAAATAAAAAAAGTAATAAGAAGAAGGCATTGTTATTAACAAGAGAAGTTGCAAAACAATCCCCACATCAAAAAATGAATAAAAAATATATAGATG
>AZHQ01000045.1 GCA_000504605.1 alpha proteobacterium SCGC AAA288-E13 | reverse complement strand
GATTCAATCAAGGGCGTTAGCTGGTACACGGGTACGGCATCAAACCCACTCAGCGGGCACAATTATCTGCATCATTTCATGTGTAACACATTGATTTATTGGCATTGTGCAATGCTTGCGAGGGTTTGTGATGTACAGAGATGTCCACCAATATGTGATGAATAGGGCTGGCATTTACTATTATGTCCGACGTATTCCAGCTGATTTGAAGCGGCACTATTCAGTCAGACCACTGTGCTTCAGCTTGCGTACCAAGTCCCATAGTCAGGCAATGAGGACGGCATCGTCTGTTCATCAAAGGCTTGAGGACTATTGGCTTGGTCTTCGTCTGCAACAGATGGACATTCCTGCCATTCATCTGGTGAAGACAGATGATGTGGAGGACACATCCCCTCTGATGATGGACGCAGTCGAGATGTATCTGTCCATCAAGTGCAAGAATGACCGGACTTTCATCCGCACTGCTCGTTGTAATGGTGAGTATGTGTCAAAGGTATTGGGTAATAGACCCATCACATTTTACTCATCATCAGAGGCTGCTCAGTTCCGTGACTGGTGCTTTGAGCAAGGCATGAACATCAACACAGTTAAGCGTGTCTTTGCCTCTATACGTTCCATCATCAACCTGACTATGCGTGAGCATGGCATAGAAGGTTGAAATGCCTTCAGTGGCACATTCATGCCTGACAGAGGAGATGCATCGACACTGCAACCTATCCCCATAGACAAATTGAGAGTCATTCAACAGCGCTGCCAGACAACTGATGATAAACCTCGTTGGTTGGTAGCACTCATAAGCGATACTGGCATGCGCCTCAGTGAGGCTGCAGGGCTTGCCAGAGAGGACATCGTAATGGATGCAGACATACCGCATGTCATCATTCGTCCACATCCTTGGAGACGCCTGAAGACCAAAGGCAGTGAGAGAACACTACCCCTTGTTGGATGCTCTTTGTGGGCAGCTGCGAGGGCTGTGGAGGCCTTACAGCACTCCCCTTACCTTTTCCCTCGTTACTGGCTGTAAGGCCAACTCAGCCAGTGCGGCACTGAACAAATGGCTAAAGCAGAACATTGGCAATGGCTATGTCATGCATAGCTTCCACCACTCAATGCGTGACAGGCTAAGAGCAGTGAACTGCCCATCAGAGATGATTGACCAAATAGGTGGTTGGTCGAAGAGGTCTGCCGGTGAAGGCTATGGAGAGGGGTTTGAGGCGGGCCAATTAAAGATTCACCCTTTCAGCATTGTGAACAGCAACGTCAACCCATGAAGTAATTGCCAATCTGTGCAATTGGCGTCGTAGAGGACACATCAGCCCCTGCAGCCTCCCTAATGGCAACGATATCTGCTCTTTCGCCAAATGTTTTGATGTAGGACGGGTCTTTCATCTCAACCAAAACATAAACCGCCGTTTCGTCGGCGTTACATCCGGCCCATAGAATTCTAGAACCAACTTCATTCATTTGGGGTTCAAGACCCTTGGCCATCTCACACCAAGTATCCCAGCCTTTTGAAATGTTAATTGTCACCAGCATAGTAACCATTCTGCGCCTCCTGTTTTCTGTTTAAGGTTTTTGAAATTCAAAGTCTCTTTTAAATATGCGAACACGATAGCAGCCAATTTACAGGTTAAGACTTAACTATAATCGTACTGAACGACGCATCTATGCGGTGCTACCTTTCCAATCAATCCTGACTTGCTAGCCTTTTCACTCATGAATTTTACCCAAATATCTTCGCAAGCCTTATAGGAATCCGCGTCTTCGTATTCCAGCCAGTTGCCGACAGTGAATTTCCCCTCTTTGTTGAAAACCCGCGTCACATAGAATTTTATCATGCCATTGGCACGCAACTCGTTTGCTAGAGCATCGGTATGCTTTTCGATGAAGACAAAGAACGCTGTCATCTCGCTTTCGTTTAGAAAATCAATCAGCGTAAAACTGGTAATAACCCCTGTAGACATCACACTTCCTCGCAAGCATTGCAATAAGCCTACGAATCAACGTGTGACACATGCTTTGTCACAATAAATGGCGCACCCGAAGGGCTGTATATACCTAGCCCATGCACCATCATCAAATACGGTGTAGGCAATTTCAATAGGTTACGTAGCCAGCTATCACAGTCAACAGGCACGATAAGTACATCAGTTTATGCATCAGTCAGAAATCTTCTGGTAACGGAAAGGACCTACTCCAGATACATGTATCTACAACATGGGTAGGCAAGAACCATACCCCTGTAGGTAGGTACTTTACTTCTGCTGTTGCGCGGATTGAGGTTAGTGATCGAAATCCTCACATTGGCAGCAAGCCTTCTCCTGATTCCAATAGTATCCTTTGGAATTTAATAAGATTCTTTTCTTTGTACCTATCGCAGCAGACAGTTTAATCTCATAAATTACCGGAGGGGCTTTGATCCCAACTATCCAGCAAAATCGGCAAGCCATTTCGAGCCAATGCTGAGTAGAGTATTCTCGCGCTGGCCTTTTGACCCAGCTATCGTCAATCCCGTATCACTAAATTAGGAAGGAGCATGACCCATGGCGGATAGCATTCTTATCACCGGTGCTAACCGCGGCATCGGACTTGAGATGACACGCCAAGCCGCTGCTGCAGGGCATTACGTGACAGCAGCCTGCCGCAAACCAGATATGGCCGACGAACTGAATTCGCTAGCGGCGAACAGCGGGGACAAAATATCTGTTATTGGCGTGGAAGTGCGCGACGAAGAGTCCATCCGCGCCGCCGCCGCCAAGGTGGGAAATCTCGACCTCATAGTCTGCAACGCCGGCACATTGAAAACCCGAGGCGGCTT
>AZHQ01000044.1 GCA_000504605.1 alpha proteobacterium SCGC AAA288-E13 | reverse complement strand
AAAATGGATAGTGAAGATTTGCATGGCTGATATAAACTATATCTTTAAATCAAAATACAAATCATATATAAGCACTTTAAAAGAAACAAGTTTTGATGATAAAAATAAAGTTTATTTATGTAATGATGAGAATGCTTTGGTTTATAATTTTGATAATATAGTTAAAGATATGTATCCATCAAAACAACCAGCTTCTTATGATGCTATTTTATTACATCATAATAAAGTTTTTTGTATAGAATTTAAAAATCAAACATATTCAGATATAGATAGAAATCAATTAAGATTAAAATTACAAAATGGTAAAGAAGTATTAGAAAATATTTTAAAACAAAATAATATAAATAAAAAAGATTATAAGTTTATCTTTTGTGTAGCCTATAAAGATGATGGGGGTAAGAGATGGAGAAGAGGTATAGAAAAAAATATAATTCAATTTGAATTAGAAAGTTATGTACCAGAGTATTATAATGATATAAAAACAAATGATATTACTTTTTTACAAAAGAGTATTTAAAAGAGTTTAAAAAGAAGTTAGTTTGTTAGATATAAAGGAAGATTATGAGTAAAAATTATTATGTAACATTGACAGGTGGGAAAAATAATGCAGGTGATTTTTTAATAAAATATAGAGCCTTTAAATTATTTGAAAAATTTAGACCTGATAGAGAAATTGTAGATTATAATGAGTGGGAACCTATTGATGATAAAAAATTAGAAGTTATCAATAATTCTAATGCTTTAATTTTATTAGGAGGTCCTGGAATTGTAAAAAATTTATATCCAAATATTTATAAATTAAGAAATGATTTAAATGAAATTAAAGTTCCTATTTTAATGATGGGACTTGGTTGGAAAGACCCAAATGGGGATTGGAAAGATACTTATAATTATCCATTATCTGATAGTTCATTAAAACTTTTAAAAAGAATAGAAAATAGTGGATATTATTCGAGTGTAAGAGGATATCATACTTTAAATGTATTACAAAATTATGGTTTTAAAAATTTTCTTATGACAGGTTGTCCTGCTTATTATGATGTTAATTATTTTGGTAAGAAATTAGAAAATTTAGAAATAGAGAAAGTTGCTTTTTCACTTGGTGTTTCTTTTCTTGGAAATGAAAATATGAAAAAGCAAATGCAGGATTTAATTTTGTCTTTAAGAGATAAGTTTAAAGATAAACAATTTGAAGTGGCTTTTCATCATTCATTAGATAAAATAAAAATACAAAAGATATATGGAAGTTCACATAATTTACATATAGAAGAACATTTGAAATTTGCTAAATGGTTAGAAGATAGAGATATTCAATATGTAGATATATCAGGAAGTGCTGAAAATTTAATAAATTATTATAATAATGTAGATATACATATTGGATATAGAGTTCATGCTCATATTTTTATGAGTAGTATTAGAAAATTTACAATTTTATTATCAGAAGATGGTAGAGGAAAGGAAGTAGCAAAAACGATAGGTGGTATTGTAATTGATGCTTATGATAAGTATAAAAATGATTTGGTAGATAAAGTTTTGAGTAGATTAATTCTAAATTATAGTAGATTTGAAGATAATAAATTTTTAAAAAATGAATTAATGAATAGTATAGAATATGAAAAAAATATAAATTTTAATCGTTTAAATGGTTCATTTTTAAATATAGACAATAATTTTAATCTTATGAAAAAATTTATAGAGCAGTTACCATAAAAGGAATTTTAAATGTATTTATTAAATATATGCGGGTTTTTAATTAAAAATTTAAGTTATATAAGAAAAGTATTTTAATGCTAAAAAAATTACTAAAAAATTCATCTATATATTTAGGAACAGAGATATTAAATAAAGCAATACCATTTTTATTATTACCCATAATTACAAAACATTTATCACCTACTGAATATGGTATTTATGGAATGTATCAAGTTTTAATATCTTTTGTTGTTCCTTTTATAGGTATGAATTTATATACTCATATTACAAGAAATTATTTTAAAATTTCCAAAGAAAAATTATCTGAAATTTTAAATTCTATATTGGTTTTATTACATTTTCATACTTTATTAGCTTTGATTGTAGTTTTTATTATTTCTTTATTTATAAGTAATCCTTTAGGTATAGAAAATAGATATTTATATATATTACCTATTATTATTTATATTCAAATGATAAATACATTTAATTTAACAATTTTAAGGAATCAAGAAAAAGCCCTAAAGTATGGAATAATACAAATCATTATTTCTATTTTTAACTTTTCAAGTGTATTACTTTTATTATTATTTTTTAATATGGGTTGGATGAGTTTAGTATATGGACTACTGATAGGTAATTTTATAGTGTTTTTATATTCTTTTTATTATATGAAAGTTGAGTATAATTTAAAGTTTAATATTTTTTATTCTTTTAAAAAAATTTATTTAATCTCTTTGCCTCTTATTTTTCATTTAATAGGAGCTACTATTATATTTTTATCAGATAGGATTTTTATTCAACAAATGCAAGGATTAAAAGCAGTTGGTTTATATAGTGTTGGTAATCAATTTGCCATAATTACATTAATAGTTTTAAATAGTATTGTTTTAGCAATTAATCCTTGGATGTATAAAAAATTAGCCAATAATGAAAATATTTTAAAATATATTTATTTGTTAATGGGATTATTTTTAATTATAGGAGTAGTTATTTGGTTGAGTACTTTATTTATTTTTCCATATATGGTTGATAGTAAATATTTTGAAGCAAAAAATGTTATTTTTTGGATATCAATAGGGTTTGTTTTTAGAGGTTGGTATCAATTATTTTATAATGTAATTTTAAATGAGGGCAAAACAAAGATTTTTATGTATATAACATTAGGG
>AZHQ01000043.1 GCA_000504605.1 alpha proteobacterium SCGC AAA288-E13 | reverse complement strand
TTGCGTAATTCATCTAACATAACACGAAACAAAGAAGAAGCCTCATCACTATCTGTTCCTAATTCTATCTCATCAACTCCTACTATTGCACTCTCTTTGTCAAATAATTTAGCAAACTCCACCATTCTACCTGCAAAAGTAGATATATCATTTTTGACTGATTGTGGGTCATCAATTACAGCTTCTATAGATTTATAGTGACCCACTTTTGTTTTTTGTGCATTACATCTAAAAGGTAATAGATTTTTACTCATATATACAGCAGACAACAAAGATTTAAGTAACATAGTTTTCCCACCTGCATTAACCCCTGTAATTAACATAACAGATTTATCTAGTGTAATAGTAATAGGTTTTGGATTTTCTATAGCAGGATGACAAAATTCATTTAATTGAATATCTCTTTTTTGAGATGGTAAAATAAACTGATAATCATAAGCCCTAGCAAACTGTACTCTAGCTTGATAGTGGTCAAATCTATCATACTCTTTGTTTATAAATCGTATAAATAGATAATATTTGGTTAAAGTTGCAGAAAATATTTGACAATATCTATAGATTAATTCCTCTTTTCTTGATAATAAATTAGACTCTTTTTCTTTGAGATGAGATACACTTTGAGGTAATATATAAAAAAATCCTCCAGAGGTTCGTCCAACTACAGAGGCTTTTATAACTTTATTAAAACCGCCACGAACCAATAGTGTCTCTTCTCCATTAAGAAAGTGAACCTGTGTATCAACTAGATAATCTTTGAGTTTGGCAGAGTGTGCCATTTTATACAAAGACTCTTTGATAACTGCTTTATTTATTTTGATTGCTTTTTCTATATCATATAGTTCAGGCTCTTTTTGAGAATTTAATTTACCTTCATCTGTAAAATATAGCAATATATCATTAATCTCATTAGGAGTATTTAACTCTCGTATCCATTTACCCAAAGGTTCTGGCAAATTTATAGCTTTAAGTAAATTGAAATACTCAACTATTATCACAAAAGAGTAAATCTCTTCAAGTCCAAGTACTCCTTGTTTTTTTGATACGATTAAGTTGAATATCCAAATTTGGTATCTCTTTGATTTCAGGAAATTCTATAGTTGATAGAGCTGATATATATCTATAGTGCTGATTTATATCTCCCAACATCTCTATAGATTTATCTCTAGCATAAAAGCTTTTGAAATTAGTTATAAAATTATCTAAGTCTAATTTTTGGATTATATTTTTCAATAGTTCCTCTTGTATGTAATTGGAGGAATTATATCATATCTCCAATTTAAATATAGGTTATTTGTCTTTGTTTTTTTTATCTCCAAAATATTCAATTACAGCACCTTCACTATAATTTGGAACAGTATCATAACTAAAAACAGCATAATATTTATGCATCTTAGTTGAACCATATGTATCATAAGTATAGTTGTCTCCTCCAGCATAAAGTTTAACTCCATCAAAAGGACTTTTGGGAATATGCCAACGATTTCTAACAACAAAATAACCAACCAAATCTTCATATCCTAGTTTGTTCCAAGTCAATTTAACTGTACCATTTTCAACTGTTGTTTTTAGATTTCTAGGAGCTGGAAGTGGAATTCTTCTTTTTTCTATATATTTTATTTTTAGTTTAGCTGATTTTTTACCATCATATGCCCAATTGATTAAATGTTTTCTAGTCAAAACACTTGTAGGTCGTATGATAAACTTTGCTTCTTGGTTATCTCTTCTTTTGTTTTCAAGTTCCAATATAGAATATTTATCAAAAATAAATTTATGCTCTTTTTTTCTACCAAGTTCAGCAGAACTTATCTCATAACCTATATACTCTATTCTATCTCTATTTTTGATATCACTATATGTAAATTCATCCAAATCAACAAATTCTACATTGTATCTAATATCCATATCTTTTTTGACAGTAGTAGTATTGTATATCTCTATCCAAGCATCAGTTATTACAGTCTTATCAATATCAGGCAATGATGACAAATCAAACGACATAAATCCATAAATTTTTTCATCATCTTCATCAAAACCACATGCTAATTTATCATGTTCTATATCAACCTCAGATATTGTCATAGAGTTTGCAAGTGGTATAGATATTTCTTTGGATGGTACAGTATATTTGATATCAATAGATGGTCTATAATGCAGACCACCACCTTGAGAGCCATATCCCAAATCAAACACCATAATCTGTGAATCTCGTCCAACAGGAAGCTTGGTAGGACCTTCTATTTTAAATATTACTTTACCCTTTTTTAATTGCTCTTGGAGTCTAGCCCTCTCAAATTCATTGAACTCCCAATGACTCCAAATTCCTTGTGTAAGCTGTTCTGATGGAATACTTTGTCCTACTGTTTTTATGTATTTTGCATTATGTACTTGATTGAAATCTCGTATATCTGCAATAGTATTAGAATCCATAATAGATATTGACCATTCACCATATTTTTCTATTTTGGCAGAGACTCTATTGAGAGGATACAATGAAAATTTTGCATCTACAATCTGGGCATTTTGAGGAATACTATCCAAATCTATTTGTGCTACGCCATAGCAAATACCTCTACCTTCACTTACCCCAACTTTAAGTGAATTGACTCCAAAATGACCAAAATTTGCTTCTGGTGATTTTTGAGCTACATAACCAATATTAGATTTTTTGGGAAAAATAGTTCTACTAAACTCATTGTCTTCTAAAAGTGTTTTGAATTTTACTTTTGGAGCAATAGGAGATTTGGTTTGAGACAACTTATGAACAGCTCTTATATAATAAAAATACATTCTTCCACTATCTAAATTTTCATCTATAAATTCACAACTAGAGGTAATTCCTCTTAAAGAGGTATCATTACATGCCATTTTATTATTTTTGTTTTTATATATTTCAAAATAT
>AZHQ01000042.1 GCA_000504605.1 alpha proteobacterium SCGC AAA288-E13 | reverse complement strand
TTCCGAATATGGATATGGATAGAATAAAAAAAAAAATAAAAATAGGAAAATACTTTTACATAAAAAAAAGATTAAACGAGTCAGAATGGAGAAAACTTTGGCTTTTAGGCGACCAATCCATTGATTTAAATGAAAAACAATTTAGAGTATATCCTCAGGAATCTCTTTTCAGTCATGTTCTAGGACAAATAGATGATGATAATTTCGGTATATCTGGATTAGAAAAGTCATTTAATGAAAAATTAACTGTATCTAAAAATCCCCTAATTTTATCATTAGATGCCAACTTACAACATATCATCAGAGAAGAATTAATATTTGGAAATAATATATTTCAAACATTAGGTAGTGCCGCTTTGCTTATGGAAATAGATAGCGGCGAAATTTTATCTTTAGTTTCACTTCCTGATTTTGATCTAAATAAGAGAACGAATATTGAAGATCCCATTTATTTAAATAAGATCACAAAAGGGGTTTATGAGCTAGGTTCAGTTTTTAAAACATTTACATTGGCTGCGGGTATAGAATCTGAATTAATAAAGGCAAATACAGTATTTAAAGATTTAAAAAGTCAAATAACTTGTGGAGGAATGCCAATCTCAGAACATGTCAAATTACCAAAAGATTTAACAGCGGAAGAAATATTAGTTAGATCATCTAATATTGGTGCAATCCGAATAGCACAAAAAGTTGGTATTAAAAATTATAGAAAATTTTTAAATTCTTTAGAGCTTTTTGAAAAAATTAATTTTGAGTTAGAAGAAGTGGGTACTCCCCTGCCATTCAAATGGGAAAAATGTACGCTCGAAACGGCATCATTTGGACATGGAATAACAACCACACCTCTACAGCTTGCAAAAGCTTATGCAATCATTGGTAATGGTGGATACGAGATTCATCCAACTATTTTATTAAATAAAAATATTACACCACAAGTTAAAAAGCAGATTATATCATTAAAAACGAGCAACATAATTAACTCAATGTTGAGAAAAGTAGTTTTAAACAAAAAGGGAACGGCATCATTTGCAGACAAAAAAGGATATGAAGTAGGAGGCAAAACAGGAACAGCTCGTAAAGTAATTAATGGAACTTATAGTAAAGAAAAAAAAATAAATACTTTTGTATCTTTGTTTCCAATCAGCAGACCTAAATATTTATTATTAGTGATGTTGGATGAACCAAAATCAGCTCCAGATTTTGTTTATGAATTTTCTAGTGGATACAAGCTCACCGGAGAAACACGCAATACCGCTGGATGGAATACGGTTGTTGTTGCAGGTAATATTATTGAAAAAATAGGTCCAATTTTAGCCACAAATAATTTACAAGCTTTCAATAAATTTTAAATGTACTTACCAGAGCTACTTAAAACCGTAGGCAAAAAATATCGAAAAATTTATGTAAAAGGTATTTGTTTTGATAGCAGAAAAGCAAAAAAAAGTGATATTTTTTTTGCAATTAAAGGAAACAAAATATCTGGAACAAAATTTATTCAAAAAGCAATCTTGAAAAAGGTATCTGCAATTGTTGTTGATTCAAAAATCAAATTTAAAAGTTTCAAAATTCCACTGTTAAGGGTGCGTGATGCAAGAAAGAGTTTATCTGAAGCTTGTTCAAACTTTTATAATAAAAAACCCGCTTATATTGTTGCAGTAACAGGTACTAATGGAAAAACTTCAGTAGCTGATTTTTTTTTTCAATTATTTAAATTACATAAGATACGTGCTGCTTCAGTGGGTACTTTGGGTATAAAGTCAAATTTATTTAAAAAAACAACCAGTCTTACATCTCCTGACCCATTATTATTACATAAAAGTCTTTCTGAATTTAAAAAAAAAAGAATCAATACCGTAATATTAGAGGCATCAAGCCATGGTCTTGATCAAAAAAGATTGGATCATATTAATTTCAAAGCAGCTGCATTTACAAATTTAAGCAGAGATCATATGGATTACCACAAAAATATGAATTGCTATTTAAATTCAAAACTTTATTTATTTAAAAATTTATTAAACAAAAAAACATTCTGTATTACAGATGAAAGTAACAGCTTTTTTAAAAAATTAAAAAAAATATGTAAAATAAAAAACATTAATATTAATTCAGTTGGTTATGATTGTGGAAACTTAAAGATACTAAGTCAAAAACATAAGAAACATTTACAAGAAATAGAATTTTTATATAAAAAAAAAACGTATCAATTAAAAACTTCTCTATTTGGACAATATCAAATAAAAAATTTGTTTTTTGCTATTCTTTTAGCAGAAAAATGCGGCCTTAGTATTAAAAAATCTTTAAATAAAACAAAATATATTAAATCAGCAAAAGGAAGATTGGAATGTGTAAAAAAATTAAAAAATAATTCAAAAATATTTGTTGATTTTGCACATACTCCAGATGCTCTAGAAAGAGTTTTAAAAAATTTAAAGTTTCAATTTAAAAAAAATATTTTGATTGTTTTTGGATGTGGAGGAGATCGTGACAAAGGCAAAAGATCCATTATGGGTCATATAGCAAGCAAGTATTGCAAAAAAATTTATTTAACAGATGACAACCCAAGATTTGAAAATCCAAAAAGTATAAGACAATCAATCAAAAAAGGAATTAAAACAGACTTTGTGGAAATGAAAAATAGGAAGCTTGCAATTCAGCTGGCCATTAAGGAACTTGGCTATAATGAAATATTACTTATAGCAGGCAAAGGTCATGAGCAATATCAAGATTTTGGTTCAAAAAAAATTCATTTTTCTGACGAAAATGAAATAAAAAAATTTTTCATAAACAACAAAAAACAAACTATCAATTATTTTTGGCACCCAAGCATCACATCTGAAGTGTTTTCAAATTATAATCGTTTTAATTTTAAAAATGTTTCCATAAATTCAAAACAAATTACTTCCAAATCTTTATTTTTTGCGATTAAAGGAAAAAGAAAAGATGGACATAATTTTGTTAAAGAAGCCTTCGCAAGAGGAGCAAAAAAAGCCGTTGTGAGCAAATTAATAAGAGGGGTTAATTTAAAAAAATTAATTCGAGTTCCAGATACTTTAAATGCACTAAATAATCTTGCAAAAGTAACTAGATATCGTACC
>AZHQ01000041.1 GCA_000504605.1 alpha proteobacterium SCGC AAA288-E13 | reverse complement strand
ATGAATAAAAATATAAAAATACTCATTACCGGAACCAATGGATATATTGACAGTTATTTATTTCATTTTTTAAAAGGAAAATTTAAAGTTAATGACTTTGATTAAATTTCTTGAAAGAAAAATTCACCGAGGATTTCACGGACTTATCTATAAACATATAAATATTTATAGATTCACGCTTATTGTTTATAGATATATGAATTTTTTTAATTTATTGCCACCCCATGAAGAAGATATTTATGGTTTAAAATATTTAAACTTAAATGAAAAAGACGATTTTATAGATGTTGGGGCTAGCGATGGAGTATTTTTCAAAGGTGTTAAATCTATCGGTATTAAGAATAAATTCATTGCCTTTGAACCCTTAAGAGCAAAACATTTTTTATCTAAAATTAAAAAAAAAAATAAAAATTTTAAATATTATGAAATTGCTTTAGGTAATAGGAAAGGAGCGCTTACACTTTATATGCCCCATTATAATGACTGGCGCTTGTATAATTGGTCATCTCATTCAATATGTGAAATCAAACATCTTCTGAAATTAAGAAATTTTAACATCAATTTAGAAAAAATGAGTTTTAAAAAAATAAAAATAAAACAAAGAAAATTAGATTCTTTTAAATTAAGACCCACACTTATAAAAATCGATGTTGAAGGTTATGAAAATAAAGTTTTATTAGGAGCAATGAAAACTATTAAAAAATATAAACCGGTAATTTATGTTGAAAATAATGTAATAAAAGGAAAATATAATACGGTAATTTTTTTCAAAAAAAAATTATTAAAATTTGGTTATAAACCTTATATATTTAAATTTGAACAGAAATCATTTTTAAAATTTAATAAAAAAAATATTAAAGGAAGATTTTTTACTCACAACGTATTTTTTATAACAAAAAAACATTTTATAATTAATTAAATAGCAGCGGAAAGTAGTTGCCCTAAATAAATGCAAAAGATAGAAAAATTGGAAATAAACACAAACCCTTAATTACCACTGAATTAGGCATAAGTCATGGAGGGTTTCTTGAACATTCTACAAATTACCTTTTTTTTTATCAATAATATATCCTTTGCCTTTATGTTACTAAAAATGCCAACAAGGAAGTTTTTTGAAAAGTGTCGTATTCTCTAGTATAAGGACCATGGAACGAATAACAAAACGCCCTACTTTGTTTTGTGAATATTTGAAAGTTTGATTATGTATAAAAAATTTATTTGATAAAAAATTAGATAATGATTCTGTATTTGATGAATTATTAAATTTCTTAACCTGATGCTCTCTGTTATTACAGCGATTATAGATTTACCATATACACAGTTTTTTTTAAACTGTGTAAGGTACTTTTAAATAAAAATTTGTTATATTGTAATAAAGAATGTTAGGCAAAATTAAATTTTCGTTTTTAAACTACAACAAACATGAATTTTTAAACCCACTTTTATTAGCTTTTCTAGTATATTTTATTTATTCTTACTTTCTAAAATTAAATTATATTCTAGAGGGTGATAGAGGTGAAATAGTTTACCTATCGGATTCTTTACTTTTACTGGAAGGCATAAGTCCCGCACATTCTCAGTCTCCATCAGGAATTTCCACATGGCTTGGCAGTGTGGTTGTGTTAATTGATTTTATTGTCAATAATTTTTCATTTCATAGCATAGAGTCACTTTTTAATAATTTTGATTTAACTATTTTCAAACATTATCAGAATCTTACATATATAAAAATTTCATTATTTGTATTAAACAGTTTTCTGCTAATTTATTTATATTTTTTAGACAAGAGAAAAATTCTTTTTCTATGTTTTTTTGTTATTTTTTTATTACCAGTAACATATCATATTACCTTTTCTGGAAAACCTAATTTTTTGGGTGCAGTTTTTTTTCTTATTGCTTTAACTTTAACTAATAAAAATAAATTTTTATCATTAATTTTTTACGCTTTGGCAGTTTCAGAAAAGTGGGACTTTCTTTTATTAATTAATTTTATATGTTTAAATGATAATAAAATTTCTTTTAAAAATTATTTAACTGTTTTTGTCATTTTCTTTGCCGTTAGCCCTTGGTTTAGTTTGGCTTTAATACAAAACGTAAAGGTGTTGTCCTCATATATCATTATTTCTAATAATCCAGCTAACAATAATTTGCTTTTAATTTTAAATTACATTTCACTTATTGGATATCTAATGATTAATTTTACTTATAGTTTTTTTAGAAATCATAAAGTAAAAAAAGTATACCTTTTATTATTAATATTATTTATTTTACTATTGAGTGTGACAGAAAAAGTTCCAGTAAGATGGTTAATGCCAGGTATTATTGTTTTGGTTTATGAATTGCATTTTTATTTATTAAAAAAAGAGCAACTTAGTAAAATCGGTTTAATATTGGCTGTTTTTTTATTATTAACCAACTTTAATATGCAAAAGTTTTTATCAGATGATCAAATGTTAAAAAGAGAAATTAATAGTTCTTACAAAAATGTGATTGCAAGACCTTTGCTAGTAGAAAAATTAAACTTTAAAAATTATAATCAATTATTTGGTAGCTATCTAGGAAAGCCTAATATTAAGAACATTAATTTCTTTAAAAATGATAATGCGCCACTCGCTTTTGGAAAAAGTGGAAACATTGAATTCCGTTTTCATAGACGATATGAATTTCTTGCAAAATATAATTCTGATAATTTGCCAAATAAATATATCTTTGGGGTATCAGGTTTATGGAAAGATAAATACGAATGGTGTAGCATTTTAAATAAAAAAGACTCAGTAATAATAATACCTCAATATAATAATAGACTTCCGTACATAAGCTATTGCGAAGATATTAATTAACTTATTATTTATCCATGAATGGTAAAGTTAAAATAATTATTACCGGAGCCAGTGGTTATATTGGCAGTTGTTTATTTCAATTTTTAAAACGAAAATTTGAAGTTATTGGATTTGATGAAGAGACGACATTTAATAATAAAATTTATAAATGAGATATATTAAATACTAAAAAATTCGATCAAATATTAATGAAAGAAAAACCCGAAGCAGTAGGAACAGTAGAGTTTGGGGGGACTGGATAATCCATTAAATAAAAAGAGAATTCCTAACCTTGTAAATAATGCAAAATATTTATTTCCAGAATTATCCGAGCATCAAGATGAATGGTTAGGTTTTAGGCCTACATTACCAGATTAT
>AZHQ01000040.1 GCA_000504605.1 alpha proteobacterium SCGC AAA288-E13 | reverse complement strand
TCAATTCTTTCATTCTGTCTATTCTTTCGAAAAGAACCAAAGATTTTTATATATGCAATTTTAATCTCAATTGCATTATTGGAAATTCGACGTCANTCGATTTTGTCTGCAATGTTANCTGGTAATATAGGTTTTTTTCCACACTTGGCGATTATCAGTCTATGGTTACTTCGAAACAATTTTAATACTAAAATAGCTCTTTATTCAACAATTGCTATTGGAGCTATTATTAAACCCCCTATTTTTTCATTTTATATTTTATTACCATTACTTGCTGATGCAAGGATCAGTGTATCCAGAATTCTTCCAGGATTAATTACAATGATTGCAGTGATACTTATAATTGCATTGCAAATTGTAATGTTTCCAGAATTATTTTCGGATTGGGTTAATTCTGTGGAAGTTCAAGTCTTTCCAGGAACTGCAAAAGATGTTGTAGGGAGTTGGTCTATTATTGGACTTGGGATTTACGTTTCAAATTCCTATGTAGTTGCAATCCTTGTTTACATAATAACAAGCCTCCTTATCATCGCTTTTTGGGTATATTACAAAAGAAGATATTTAGACAAGATAGAAAATACTGATTTTGTAAGATCTTGTATTTCAATCATCCCTGTTGTTATTTGTATAGCGATAATGCCNANNTTNNNANTNTATGACTACACTATCATGAATTTTTTGCTGATTTATTTATTATTAAAAATAAAAGTATTTGAAATAAGTTATAATTTTATATTTAAATCTAAAATTTCCCTCTTGGGCATAATAGCAATTTCTATTTGGACTATTCAATGTATTTTATATTTTGTTAGATCCATTCAATCTACTGAATATGTAGATAGAATTTTTTCAGTAATTATCGGTTCATGGTTTGCAATAATTTTAGTAATTATAATCGCACTAGTAGATCGTTCAAAAAANATTAGACTAGGCACATGGCCAAAATAAATCTCATTCACTAATGAATTTCATACATTCTTACTTTTTTTTACACAAAAGGATATTTCATTTGCAAGTAAACTTGGAAAAAGTTTTTTTAAAAATATCATTTTTCCAACAGGTCTAATTTTAATTATTTCTAAATTATATTTTTTACATATTTTTTTTATTGAATTAATGGAAAAGTAATGCAAATGATTTCCATCCCACTCTTTATCCTCAAACCATCTAGTATAATTAACGCTTGTTTCGGGAAGTTTTCCTATTAATAAACGAAAACGATTTTTAATTGACGTAACTATCGGTACATTAATAAATGCTAAACCATCTTTTGATAATATTCTGTGAATTTGTGAAAAAGAATGAAAAGGATCAAAGAGATGTTCTATAATCATCATCATAACCAAACAATCTACAGAATTATCCTTCTGGGGAATATCATGATTAAAGTTTCCTTCTAAAAGCTGAACATCTTTATATTTATTTTTTTTTAAGGTAGTTTCTGAAAAAGCAATATCGTACCCAATAATTTTTTTAAACTTGAAATTCTCACTAAAATATTTGAGAGTAGCACCTCCTCCTGAACCAATCTCTACTAAAAGATTGTATTCTTTTGATTTATCTAACATTTCCTCAATTATATGATATCTAGCATTGTAAGAAAAAACCATTTCATAAATCTCTTTCAAATCCATATCAAAATTTGTATGTTCTACAACCTCATTCGCATGCCTGGTATAATAAATTTTTTCTATCGAGTGATCAGACATAAATTTTACCGGTTTTTATTAAACTAGATATTATATTAAATATTATTTCTTACTTAAAGAAATTTTGCAAATAATAACATTACTATTAAAGTATAAATTTCAGCCAATATATCGTCAAATAAAATTCCAAAACTATTTTTGTAATTTTTATCAAAATGCCTATTCTATTGTATGCTTTTATGAAAAGCCTTTTTGAAACTGGTGGGAAATCAGTGAACATCTTTCTTTTACTTTACCATATGTGATATTCATTTGGATTCGAGGTAATTTGGGTATTTTTTTAGTTTTTTTATCCATATCAGCTAGTTTATTTTTTATCATATAATATTTATCTATTCCTATTTCTTTTTTATGAACTTTTTGCATACAGCGTTCTATTTTTTCATACAGTTGCGAAATTTCTTTACTTTGTTGATCTTGTGACCCTCGACGTAATGAACCCTCGTATGTCCTTATTAAATAAATGCTTGTTCCTTTTTCTATAATCCTTTTTGGATATTCATACTGCAACATTCTAAAATCATAGTTTTTGTTTTTAAGATAAAAGTATGTTGCATAATCATATGTTATAATAAATTTATTATTTGGGTTTTGCAAAAAGGCAGACAATTTAGAAATAGGTAAATTATAAGAATTTTTTGTTGTATCTTGATGCGTTATAAGGTTGAAAACTGAAATGACGGATAATATTAATGCTGAGAATAGATACACTCGCTTAATATTTACACTTTTTATATATGTAATAAAATACGATATAATGAAATAGAAGGGAATTGACAAAGCAATAACATTACGATACTTCCCGGAAATTCCAGTGATTATCATTAACGAAATAAATCCAACAAATAAAACTATGCTTTGAATAATAGTTAAATCTATTGCTTTATTATTAGCTAATATGGTCTTTATGCCTAATACCATAATTATTAATGTGAAGAATGAGAAAAATATTAAAACTGGGTTGGCCAGAAAAACGCTCCCCCCATTTAAAAAGCCATAAATTGCACTTAGTGTTGAAGCGATAACGTCTAAACTTTGACTCTCTTTATATTTCACATACGCTGGAATAAAAATGAACAACTGATACAAACACAAAGAAAAATACAGAGCACCTGATATTAAAATATTTTTAAAGCTCAAATCATTCCTTCTTGAGATAAGAAAAAGTATAAATAGAGATATTATAAGTAAAAACGTTAGATAACTTATATAGGTCATAAGGGACAAAAGTAGTCCAACAATAACAAGTTTCTTAGTATCTAACTTCTGGTGTTTTAAAAGAAATGTATACAAAATAATGAATAATGGTACCCAATATGCATACCAACGTACACTATTAGTCCACATAAGGATTCCACCATTTAAGAAAACAAATATAAAAAGTAATAGTTTTGAATATTTGTCAGCCAACTTTTTTTCTGCATAGTGATAAAAGTACGACAAAGCTCCAACATTAATGAAAATAGAAAATACTAAGATTACTTTATAAGAAGAAAACAGGCTATATATTGTTTTATTTAACAGGTAGGATAATGGAGAATGAATGTCTCCTGTTGCAAATGTCACAATATT
>AZHQ01000039.1 GCA_000504605.1 alpha proteobacterium SCGC AAA288-E13 | reverse complement strand
TTGCTGGCAATTACATGTTGTCCATAAACTATCATTTTCAGTTTTTGGTTGTCTTTTTAATAAGGTTTTAAGTCCGGGTTTTATAAACTTAGAAATCACTAAAAAAATAAAAGATAAAATTTTTACAGTAAAATTAGGTTTAGAATTTTTTAATGCAAATGGAAAAAATGGAATTCAAAAATTTAACAACATAGGGGTCAACAATCTAATGCTAGATCTTAAATTAAATGATATACCTGAAACTGTTTACAAAGCAATAAAAGCGCTAGACGGTATTAAACTTGGTTTCTTAACGATCCACGCTCAAGGTGGAAAAGCAATGATTGAAAAAGCCAAAGAAGCAGCTAGTAAAATTAGATCTCAGCCCAAAATTTTAATGGTAACTATTTTAACTTCTCTAAATGATAATGACTTAAAAATTATGGGCAACTATATAGGTATCTTGCAGCAAGTTGAACATTTCGCAAAAATAGCAAAAGAAATGGGAGTTGGCATAGTATGTTCAGGACACGAAGCAAAAGCTGTTAGAAAAATTATTGGCTCTGAACTTCAAATTTTTACTCCAGGTGTCCGTATGCCCAATGATAGTAGTAACGATCAACAACGAGTTTGTACTCCTCTGGAAAGTATAAAAAATGGATCGGATAAAATTATTATGGGAAGAAGTTTGATTAAAGGTAATGTTATAGAAAATATAAATCGGGTATCTAAATCTCTAGAAATTTAAATAAATGCCTATAGAGTTAAAAATTTGTGGTATCAATTCCAAAAATATAATTGAAGTAATTATAAGAAATGGAGGCTGTCAATACCTAGGCTTTATTTTTTATCCTCCTTCCCCGCGTCACTTAACAATACAACAATCTATAGAACTTATTTCGGTTGTACCAGACCACATAAAAAAAGTTGCTGTATTAGTAAAACCTCAAAAGGATTTTGTGGAAAAAATTTGTAAACAGTTTGACTATCTTCAAGTATATGAAACATCTCCATCTGAAGTTCAACAATTAAAATTAATATCTGGAAAAAAAATCATACAAGCTATTAAAATTAAAAAAAACTCTGATATAAATTTTTATAAACAATATCTTGGAATTGCTGATGAATTTTTGTTCGACTCTCCATCGCTGGAAAAAAGCTCTAAATTTGATTGGAATTATTTAAAAAATATTGAAATAAAAGGGTGGTTCCTGGCAGGCGGCATTAATATAAATAATTTAAACAAAGCAATAAATATTACTCAAAAAATTGATATTTCTTCGAGTTTAGAAGATAATCCAGGCAAGAAATCCGTAAAAAAAATTTCTGATTTTTTAAACAAGATTAGGCAATTATGAGAAATAGTTTTAAAAATTTTCCTGACGACAGTGGTCATTTTAAGTCATTTGGCGGAAGATACGTTGCCGAAACTTTGATGCCTTTAATTTTAGATTTAGAAAAAGCTTACGAAAAAGCAAAAAATGATCCTACTTTTAAAAGTGAAATGAATTATTTACTCAAAGATTTTGTTGGAAGACCGAGTCCTTTGTATTTTTGTGAAAGACTAACTTCACATCTAAAAGGACCAAAAATTTATTTTAAAAGAGATGAATTAAATCATACTGGAGCACATAAAATAAATAATTGTATAGGCCAGATTTTGCTGGCTAAAAGAATGGAAAAAAAGAGAATTATTGCAGAAACTGGCGCCGGTCAACATGGCGTTGCAGTTGCAACAGTTGCGGCAAAATTTAATTTACCTTGTGTAATTTATATGGGTGCAAAAGATATAAAAAGACAAGCTCCAAATGTATTCAGAATGAAATTATTAGGAGCTGAAGTTCGTTCAGTAAAATCAGGATCAGAGTCCCTAAAGGATAGTATGAATGAAGCTCTGAGAGATTGGGTAACAAACGTAGATACAACCTTTTACATCATAGGAACAGTTGCTGGCCCGCACCCATATCCAAGTCTAGTTAGGGATTTTCAGTCCGTAATAGGTGAAGAAGCTAAAGAACAAATTATGGAAAAAGAAGGTAAGCTTCCAGATTTACTCATGGCATGTGTGGGTGGAGGATCAAATGCGCTTGGACTATTCTATCCATTTCTTGATGATTTAAATGTCGAAATGATTGCAGTCGAAGCAGGTGGAGAAGGAATAAATACAAACAAACATGCAGCCTCCTTAAACAAAGGAAGGCCAGGAGTTCTCCATGGAAACAAAACTTATCTTTTGCAAAATAAAGATGGTCAAATAATTGAATCAACAAGCATATCGGCAGGACTAGACTATCCAGGAATTGGACCTGAACACAGTTTTCTTTTTGAAGAAAAAAGAGTTAAGTACGCTGTAATTAATGATAGAGAAGCGCTGAAAGCATTTCAGCTATGTTCAAAACTAGAGGGAATCATTCCTGCATTGGAACCATCTCACGCACTAGCTGAATTAATTAAAATTGCTCCTAAAAGAAAAAAAGAAGACATTGTGATTATGAACATGTGCGGTAGAGGCGATAAAGATATTTTTACAGTTGCGGGATATTTAGGTGTAAAACTGTGATTAATAATCGAATAGAAAATACATTTAATAATCTTAAAAAAAATAAAAAAAAGGCTCTAATTACATTTGTTACTGGATGTGATCCTGATTATAAAACTTCCCTAAAAATTTTAAACGAATTAGTAAAACAAGGAGCAAATATCCTTGAAATAGGAATGCCATTTTCAGATCCTATGGCTGACGGACCTAGTATTCAAAGATCTAGCATAAGAGCATTAACCCAAGGAGCAAACATTAAAAAAATACTTAATTTGGTCCATGATTTTAGAAAAAAAAATCAGATCACTCCCATAGTATTAATGGGATATTTAAATCCTATCTTAAGTTTCGGAATAGAAAATTTTTTTAAATCAGCAAAAAAAGTTGGTATAGATGGTTTAATAGTTGTTGATGTTCCACCTGAAGAAGACGGCGAAATATTTGTTATTGCTAAAAAAAATAATATCAATTTAATAAAATTAGCTGCTCCAACTACAAACACAGAAAGACTTAAAAAAATTCTTAAAACTTGCTCAGGCTTTTTATACTATGTTTCAATCAAAGGAATAACCGGAACAAAATCTGCAAATCCAAAATTAGTGAAAGAGGCAATTAAAAATATAAAAAAAAACACAGATATTCCAATAGGAGTAGGTTTTGGAATAAAACAACCTTCAGATGCAGCAGCTGTAGTTAAAACTGGGTGCGATGGCATCATTGTTGGTTCTGCTTTAGTAGAAATAATTGAAAATTCATTAAAAAATAAAAAATCAAATCATAATATTGCCCTAAAAGTTGGTAGTATGGTAAAAAATATAAAACAAAAAATTAAATGAATTGGATTACTAAGTTTATAAAACCCGGACTTAAAACCTTATTAAAAAGACAACCAAAAACTGAAAATGATAGTTTATGGACAACATGTAATTGCCAGCAA
>AZHQ01000038.1 GCA_000504605.1 alpha proteobacterium SCGC AAA288-E13 | reverse complement strand
AATGACGGGATGGAGATTTGGCTATCTCGCCTCACCCAATAGTGAGCTTATAGGAGCTATAAAAAGACTTCAGAGTCAAAGTGCTTCAAATATAAACTCTATAACCCAACACGCCGCCATAGCAGGACTTGACGGAAGAGCGGATAAGGATATAGAGATGATGAGAGCCGAATTTGAAAAAAGAAGAGATTTGGCCATAGAGCTTATAGAGGATATTGATAAGCTTTCTGTGGTTAAACCCGACGGAGCATTTTATCTTTTTATAAATATTAAAAAAGTTACAAACGACTCTATGGCTTTTTCAAAAGAGCTTTTGTCTCAAAAAGGTGTTGCCGTAATACCGGGGATCGGTTTTGGCAGTGACGGTTATATCAGGTTCTCTTTTGCAACCGATACGAAGAGTATCGTAGAGGGGATAAAAAGGATAAAAGAGTTTGTCGAATAAGCAAAAAGTTTTTATAAGTGCCTGTTTGACAGGTCAAAATGTTAAGTATAACGGTAAAAATAATAAAATACCGAATATAGAAAAATTGAGAGAAAGGTTTGAGCTTATTCCCTTTTGTCCCGAAGTTGAAGGAGGTTTGCCGACTCCAAGACCTCCTTCGGAGATAGTGTCCGTTAAGCCGCCAAAGATAGTCAATCAAAAAGGTGAAGATGTTACCGCTTTTTTTATCAAAGGAGCCAGAAAGGCTCTTAAAATTTGCATAAAAGAGGGCATAAAAAAAGCGATTCTTAAAGCCAATTCACCCTCTTGCGGCAAAAATAGGGTGTATGACGGAACTTTTAGCTCTCGACTGATAGAGGGAGAGGGAATCACGGCTAAAATTTTTAAAAAAAACGATATAGATATCTTGGACGAATCGGATTTGGAAAAGATATGCTATTAAAAAGATATTCTATTTAAACCAAATGTTTTGGCTCTTTTTAAAGCTTCTTCGACTCTTTTTGTTATAGAAGCGAAATCATCCTCTTTTTTGAACTCGGATAGCCCTATGCTAACGGTTATCTTTTCATCTTCATTGAATTTTGCATTATTTATCTTGTTTTTCAAATTTTCAGCAAATTTTAAAGCCCCGTTTTCATCAGTTTGAGGTAATATTATCAAAAAAATGTTTTCCGACCAAACACCTAAAATATCTACGGAACGTATATTTTTCTGTATAAAATCGGCTAATTTTAAAATAATTTCATCACCTGCTTTGTATCCGTGCGTTTCATTGATTTTTTTGAAATCATCAGGTTTTAAAAGTGCGAGAGAAAATATTGTTTTAAATCTTTTGTTTTTATTTATTTGAAATATTATAAGTTCATTCATTTTATAACGATTGTAGGTTTTTGTTAAAGGGTCAATTATCTCTTTACAGTGCATATCGCTTTTTAGGTAGTGGTTTTTTAATTCGAAAGCCATTTTTTCTATTGCTTCAAGTATAATATTGATATTTTTAATAGGTTTGGATATAAATTTGTCTATTTTTACATCTATAACTTTTTTTAAAACTTTAATGTCGTTCAAGTATGATATTAAAATAATAGGAATATTTTTTGATATTGATTTAAAAATTTTTGACAACTCAATACCATCCATCTCTTCTATATTGATTTCACATACTATAATATCAGGTTTATGTTGGTTGTATATTTCTAATGCTTCGTTGCTATCATTGGCAAACAATAGCGTACCAACCCTTTTTTCCATATGCATTTTTACATTTTTGCAAAAATCAATATCATCATCTATGAACAATACACTTATGTTTTTTAAGATATTGCCACTTTTTTTTATGGGCGTACTATTGCCTTTAAAAACATTTTTAAATATATCCAACATTTCTCAACTCCTTTTGTTTTTATCTAAAACTTCATTGTTCAGCACATTTCAGTGAAATTACGGTTAATGTACCCTCTTTATCGCTACTTATCTCTATACGCCCCTCCATATGTTTTTCTATAATCATTTTTGTCATATATAGACCTATTCCGAACCCACCTTTTTTTTCTTTCGTAGAAAAGTACGGATCAAATATTTTATCCATTATATCTTTCGGGATACCTCCGGCATTATCTTTTATGGATATTTTTGCATTTTTGTCATCTTTATATAGTTTTATATCGATTTGGTTATTAAAAACTCTTTTTCTTTCCATAAATGCATCTTTGGAATTATTTATTATGTTGATAAAGGACTGGCTTAATTCATTCGGAAAACCTAAAACCATAGAATCCTCTTTGATATCCAGTGAAATTTTTATATGATTATGTCTCAATATGGGTTCAATTAATTCTACAGAATCTTGTATAGAGTCTTTTAGTGAAAATTTAACCTTTTTATTATCGGGTTTGAAAAAATTTCTAAAATCATCTATAGTTTTAGACATTCTTTTTATGAGTTTTTTTGTTTCTCTGTCAAAGTTTTCTATCGCTTCGGAGGTCAATCTGCCGTTTGTATATTTTGAGACAATCGTACTGTTTAAAATAGCAAGAGAGTTTAAGGGCTGTTTCCATTGATGCGCTATCATGGATATAACTTCACCCATTTGGGCAAGCCTTGATTGTTGAGACATAATAATTTGGTCTCTTTTGTTTTTTTCAACCGCCTCTTTTATTCTCTCTTCGAGAGTGGAGTTTAGGTTTATTATCTCTTTTTGAAGCTTTTTTTGCCTTAAATAGGCTATCAAAACGGTGGTAAAAATAAGTAAAAATATGATACTTATTTTCCAAATAAGAGAATAATCCACACTCTCTTTTCTTTTTAAGCCCATCCATTTTTTATATATGGCTATTCTCTCCTCGTTTGTAATGGTATTTATGGCTTTATTTATAATGGATAAAAGTATCTTATAATCATTTCTAACCATTACTTGAAGATTGAAATCCACTCCGGTAACACCCGTGATACTTATATCTTTAAAATCGTTGTCAATAATCTGATAGTGTAAAACCGGCTCTATATCCACCGCGGCAAAAACTTTTTTGTTTTTTACGAGAGTTAAAGCCTCTTTCGTATCTTTTGTAAATATAAAATTTATTTTGGGGTATACCGATTTTAACAAAAAGTATGTACTGTAATTTTTGCCTACCGCCACCTTTTTTCCTTCTAATACCACACCGTTTATGATAAATTTTTTTCTTTTTAAAGTGGCTATAGCTATTGGGAATTTTTCATAAGTTTTAGAAAAAAGGGCATATTGCTCTTTGTCCATAGTTTTACTTGTTGCCATATTGATATCGTATCTCTTTTTTTTGATATTGCTTAAAACTTTTGCAAAATTTTCAGTTTTTATAAAGCGGTATTTAATATGGGCTTTTTTGGCTAAAAACTTCCAATAATCCACTCCTATACCAACGATAATACCGTTTTTATTCAAGGTGTTTACGGGGGACCAAGAGGTTGTGGTGGTTACGGTGATAATATGTTCCGATAGAAATTTTTTCTCTTTTTTCGTTAGAAAAACTCTTTT
>AZHQ01000037.1 GCA_000504605.1 alpha proteobacterium SCGC AAA288-E13 | reverse complement strand
AACATGGAAGGTTATTTTGATATAGGCGCCTTTCATTCACCAAAATCAAAATCCCATAGAGTTTTAAGTGTAATGTGTTCAAGGGGTTGTCCAGAGAAATGTACTTTTTGTAGTACTCCTGAAATGTGGGGACAAAATGCCCGATGGAGATCTACGAGTCATATAATGGATGAAATAAAAAATGATGTTAAAAATTACACAATTGGAGAAATTCAATTTGAAGACGATACAATAACGGTTCATAAAAAAAATCTTTTTTCATTATGTAAAGAATTAGAAAAAATTGGATTACCTTGGTGTACTCCAAATGGAACTAAGGTTAATTATCACATTAGAGATCAACTAAACATGTACAAGGCAATGGCAAATTCCGGGTGTTACCAAATTACGCTTGCGTGTGAAAGTGGAGTACAACGTGTATTAGATGAAGTTATTAATAAAAGGTTGCCATTAGAGACAATTAAACCTGCTATTGAGAATGCTAAAAAATCTGGAATGCTAGTACATACTTTTTGGATATTGGGTTATCCAGGTGAAAGTTATGAAGAAATACAAAAAACTGTTGATTTTGCAATGGATAGTGGCGCTGACAGTTTTTCATTTGCTATTCTTAGTCCTTTACCTGGTACTCCCATATATCGCGATGTAATGAAAAAAAATCTTTGGTGGGAAGAAAAAACTTTGGACGACATTCTATATCGATCATCGTTAATAAAAGTAGATGGTTTTAGTGGTTCCGATAAATTTGAAGAATTTGTTAACCAAACAAATATAAAAGCCAATCTCACATTAAAACAGAAAGATCCAGAAAGATTTAAACTTAAGTATGGTTCAAATGAGGATAAGTCCGCTCTTATTAAACAAACTTAAAGTCATATTAATAATGGCTCAAATATTATATTTATTAAAGATCGGTTGCCTAAATTGTTTTACAAAATAGAAAACTCTTCTTAAAGTAGATTTATGACTATTAAAAAGAAAGTTTATGTGGGTTTAGCCGCAGACATATTGCATGAAGGTCATATTAATATTTTAAAAAAAGCAAGTAAACTTGGTGATGTTACGGTTGGTTTATTAACTGATGCAGCGATAGCATCTTATAAAAAATTACCTCATCTTAACTATAAACAACGTGAGATAGTTTTAAAAAATATTAAATTTGTGAAGAGAGTTTTGCCACAAAATACACTAGATTATACAAAAAATTTATTGCGTCTAAAACCTGATTATGTAGTCCATGGAGATGATTGGAGGTTTGGTATCCAAAAAAACGTAAGAAAACAAGTTATTAAGACTTTGAAAAAGTGGTCAGGAAAAATAATTGAACCTAGATATACAAAAAACATATCATCTACTAAAATTAGAAATAAAATTGATCTAACTAAAATAAAGAAAAAATTTATGTCGTAATTTATGCATAATATATCTTTAACATCAAAACATGACCTTTCACTTTTCATTAAAAACAAAAAATTTAAAAAAATTTTTGTCTTAAGTGGAAAAAAATCTTATAAACTTTCTGGTGCCAAAAATATTCTAAATCGGATTTTAAAACAAAAAATCACTAAGTACTACCTTAAACATTCTCCCTATCCAGAAATTTTTGAACTAAAGAATATAATTCATTCCTTAAGAGAATTTTCGCCAGATCTTATAATTGCAGTAGGAGGGGGATCAGTTATTGACTACGCCAAAATTGCAAATATTTTAGAAATTGAAAATAATTTAAGCAATCAAATAAAAAGTTCTACTTATAAGGTTGGGAAAAAATTTACCAAATTAGTAGCAATCCCAACAACTGCTGGCTCTGGCGCTGAAGTTACTTCAAATTCTGTTATTTATATTAATAAAGTAAAATACTCAATAGAAAGTGAAAAACTTAAACCAGATTATTTTTTTTTAATACCAAAACTAGTCATAGGTGCTTCCAATAAAATTAAATCATCTGCCGGTTTTGATTCCATTGCTCAAGCAATAGAGTCACTAATTTCAAAAAAATCTAATAAGCAAAGCATAAACTTTGCAAAGAGGTCTCTTAAAATTTCACTAAATTATTATTTAGATTTTCTAAAAAATCCAAATAAAACAAATACGTCAGCCATGTGTTTAGCTGCTAATCTGTCAGGAAAAGCAATAAGTATATCTAAAACAACAGCTCCGCACGCTGTATCTTATCCTTTTTCCTCTTTATATAACATTGGTCATGGACATGCAGTTTCGCTTACTCTAAACAAATTTCTAAGATTCAATTATGACAATATCAAACAAGCAAATTGCAATTTTGATCTTAAAAAAAGATATAATGTATTATTTGCTTTGACAGGTTCTAAAAACATAATTCACTTAGATAAATATCTATTGGATATTATAAAAAAAGCAAATTTAGAAAATAATCTTCAAAAGTTAGGAATTGATATAATAAATAATTATTCAAAAATTATATCAGGTGTAAATTTACAGAGGTTGTCAAACAATCCTATTGAATTAAAAAAAAAAGATATTCAAACGATCTTGCTTAATTAAAAAAATAACTACTTAATTTCTTATTTTATCAAATTACTAAAGTTTATCGTTTAACTGCGAAAAAGCATAATCCGCCGAATGTTGATAATTATATATAATTTCTTTTCTTAGTTTTTTTATTTTTGTTACATAGTTGTCGTAATTTTTACTAAGATCATCAATTTTATCTAATATTTGATCTACTTCCTGAATCGCGACAACGATTCCTATTTTGTCTCTAATTGTAACCTCGAGTGGCTCACTTGAAATATCATTAAATTTAACATTTAATATTTTTCTCGGAGTATCAATATAAATTACTGGTCTTTCATATGCGAAGGCATATTCTATTCCCACACCCGACCAATCTGTAATGAGATAATCACTTTCGCTTAAACTATCAGTATTTGAAAAATTTGCTTTTTGAATTTTAAAATTATCAAACTTTTTGAATTTTTTTTCAATTTTTTTAATTTCTATATTATCATATTTTGATACAGATAAAGTTGACGTTAAAGACTGTATGTGAGGCCTCAAAATTACCTCAAATTTGTTTTGGATCAAGTGTTCAATTATTTTATCTCCGCATAAATTTATTAGGTTAAATTTTCCAAAGGTTGGAGCAATTATAATTTTTTTGACGGGATTTTGTCTATTTTCTGTTTTATTCTTAGATATTTCATCTAATCGAAAATAGCCAATTTTAAATAATTTTTTATTTTTTAGATTATATTTTTCAATATATTCACTAAATTCTTTATACTGATGTTCTCCAACAAAAAAAAATTCGTCATAATTAAATAATGCTCGGTGTTTATAAAGCATATTTAAACTTGTTGGCGCGTGAAAAATATATGTATAAGTTTTGCAATTATCTGATTTTTTAAGATGATAATTGCCTACATCTGGCATAGTCAAAAAAATTCTTTCGCATTTGAGATAATTAAAAAATAAAATTTGCCCAATTAAAGGTGAAACATAAAATATTTTTAAATATTCATTCTCTAATTTGAGAATAGGGTCGTCAATTTGAGATGTAACATAAATAACTTTTTTTTTATTATCTAAAAATTTTTTTACCAAAGGATAAAAATATGCTGTATAATTTTCATTTTCAGAAAAAAAAACATTTTTTTTCCAATCATAACTGATTTTATTTATATTGATTATAGAAATAATTGTTTTAAGAAATGATTTCACTTGATTATAAATAGCTATTTTTATTACATCATGTTAAAATTAATCCAACCAGTTTTTTTATGTTTAAAATTAAAAACACTAGGATGAGTAATTTCAGCAAATATTTCAATCGACTCAATTAATCTTGGCCCAGGCCTATTAAAAAATTGATTTCCATCAGCTATAAATAATTTATTATTTTTAAATGCTTTTAATAAACTCCAGGTACTGTCTTTTTTTAGGTAGCTATTTAATTCCTTTTTAG
>AZHQ01000036.1 GCA_000504605.1 alpha proteobacterium SCGC AAA288-E13 | reverse complement strand
CGCAAGTTCAAGGGCTTGGTTTTGGGATAGGTTTTTCATTTCTTCTTTCGAGTTTCTTTCGTATGGTACCAAAAACTTTTTATCAAGACTATCCATTCAAAGCTCAGCTTTTAGGGGTAAGTTTGGGTCCCATATTTAATTAACCTGGCTTGTTTGAGTAAAGATGAAAAAAAACAGTGGATAGATCAGATTAACAATTTAGTTTAATTGGATATAGTTACTTTTATTTTTTTTCTAAATATGTTTCCCACATTAAATTTAAACAATCTGTAACAAGCATACTAATGAATGAAATTTATAAATTTAATTTAACGTGCTTAATAACATTTTATAAAAATCTTTAGCAAAACCCTCGACATCGAATAAAGGACTTTTCAATGCATTATTTCTAATTTCTTTTTTTTTATTTGATAAATATTTTTTGGTTTCAGCAAATTCAACTGCCTTTTTTATATAGTCATCTTCATTTTTTGCAATCCAATTAATCATATTTTGATTGCGGTTTATGCTTTCTCCTATTCGCAAATAGAAGGAATTATTATTTTCCATAGTTAAAGTTGGCACTCCCATAAATGTTGATTCAAAACTTGTAATTCCACCATTCCACGGAAATGTATCTAAATTTATGTCAATCATATTGTATGCATTAAAATATTTTAATCTGGAAGAATGTTTTTCAAATAAAATTTGATCACCAATAACTCCATGTTTCTTGAATTCTTTTAAAATATTATTTCTAATAAATGGACTATTGTAATTTTCATTTTTTAAAAACAATTTTGAATTTTTTACCTTTAATAAAATTTTAGACCAGGTTGAAATAACATCCTGATTAATTTTATTTGTTTTATTGAAACACCCAAAAACAATATTTTTCTCACTATTTTTTTCAATTTTCAAATCAAGAATTAAATCAGATTTTGATAAACAAAATAAAATATTATCTAATTGATAAATTTTTTCGGTAAATTTATTTTTATCTTTAAGGGGTGTTGCATATGGATCACCAACTATGTAATCCATTTCCCTTATCCCACTTGAAGCTAGCCAACCACACCATGTCATTTGAGTAGATGCACACCTATTCTTAAACACGGCTAATCTGTTACCCGGTGTATGTCCTGACAAATCAAATAGAATATCTAAGTTATCTTTTCTTAGAATTTTTATTACATCTAAATCATTCATTTTATAAATTTCATTCCAAATGTGGAAGCTTTCCTGCAAAGATTTTGTGATGTTGTCGTAAAGATTATAATTATAATAACCGTATAATTTTAATTTTCTTTTTTTAAGACTTTTTAAAATATTATTTAAAAAATATCCCACAGAATGACTTCTTAAATCTGCTGAAACGAATCCAACTTTTAAAATCTTTTCTTTAGATTTTGAAGATGATAAGAAATTTTCCTTATATAATTTTATAGAATCATTATATCTTTTAGCAATATTTAAATAGTTTATATTATTTTTCCAGTAACAAGAATTTATTAAGAGATTGTTATATGCTCGGTAAAAATTTTTATCAATTTTCAAAATTTTATTAAATATTTCGTGACTAGCTTTATAATTCCTTATGTCACTGAATAATGTACCTAAATTGTTATAAGCTAAAATATTATTTGGATTTAATTCTATGGATTTGTTGTAATTGAAAATTGCTTTTTCATAATTTTTTTGTTTTTTATAAATATTTGCGATATTAAAATAAGCTGTATAATTTTCAGGTCTTAATTTTATAGTTTTTTCAAAATAAAATATTGCTTTTTCCAACTTATTTAATTTTTCAGCGATTACTCCTAAATTTGATAACGCTATACTGTCATTGGGATTTTTTTTAATAATTTTTAAATATATTTTTTCTGATTTTGAAAATTTTTTTTCATTCAGGTATAATAATGCTTTTACATGAAGTTTGTTTATGTAGTCACTTTCATTATTTAAGTTAACTTTTGATGACATAAAATAATTTTATTACTTCCTAAGCAGAAATATTTATCGGTATTAATTTTTTTGTTTTATTATACATATCGAGGAATTTTTTTTTTCCAGTTGTACAATATTTTATTTTTAGCGAATCACATTTTTGCAATAAACTTCTTGTAAGTTTATTTTCTTTAAAAATACGATGATAAATTGGCGTATTTTCACTTAAATTTAATGATGAAATTTTTAAATTTTCTTTTACGAAAATTATAGATGGAAATCTTTCTTGGATAAAAGTCTTAATAGGAGCTTGAACAAGCTTTGATCCATATGAAGTTTTTTTATTTAATATATTAGCAAACTCAGTCTTATTTTGTTCAACAATATCAAAAAATAAATCTGCTAGAGCTAGCCATTTAATCCAATAATTTGGTTTTGCTACAACAAAATTACCAAACACAGTTGATAATGAATGTGTTACCATTTTATTTAGTTTTAAATTTATATTCAGCGAATCTAGAAATTGTTGTGATAAATCTAAAAGACCTGGATGAAAAAAATTACCTTGAAAAAACGGATTTTGAAAATATGCAATCTGATCCCAACAATAATGAGAAAAAATAATTACATCATTTTTTTTTTTGCATTCAAGAATATAATTCATAACATTTTGATGATTGAATCCAGTTTTGTTTTTAAACTTTGGAGAAAAAAAGCCATACCAAGAATCTTTATCTAAAGTTGAATTTCTTAAAAATTTTCTAATAATCCAAAACTCATACCAATCCGGTCTTTCATTCAAGCTATTATCTAAGGGTATATAGCCAGGCTCTATTAAACCGCGACTAGTTTTATCGTAAAAAATTTGATATAGAAAAATTTTTTTTTTATTAATCGTCATTTATTTATTACTAACTTATTAATATAAATATTTATTACTAACTTATTAATATAAAAATGTATATTTTAGTCTCTTGAAAATTTTTGATATTGAATGAAAATTGCTTATAAAACTGTTAATATTTGTCTTCTAAATCCTTCTCATCTTAATACGGAATATATATGAATAAAGTGTTTTTAGTTTATTCAGAAGTAATTTTATGTTTTTGAGTTTAACAGCTTGTAATTCAGGAAGTTTTATATAACCACACTTTCTGGATCATTTATAAATAATTCATGAGCTTCAATATTTTCGTGTATAGAGCTTGGCATATTTTGTCTATTTTTTCTATCAAGTAGCTGTTTGTCGTTAAATTCTTTCATTAGTTTACTGTACAAAACATTATCAGTTTCAGCTTTTCTAATTTCTGGCCACCTAAACTTCGGAAAAGATACATAAAGTGCAAAAACCTTACGAATATTTTCTAATTCTTCAGATGTTAAAACACCATTATAAAAAGCTCCAGTCTTTCTACCGGTATCATAAAAAATAGTGTCATATAGCTGAACATGATGATTGGCAGCTTTAAGATGAGAAGATAAAACAGAAACTTCTACAGAAATTTATAATTTAAGAAAAATGACAATTCTCCAGCAGTAACTGCTATGCATAATGAAAAAACAAAAAAAATAATTTCTTCTTTTTATCCTTATGAAATAAGTTTATACAATAAGTGATTTAATACTGATTGTTCAAAATTTTAATTTTTTTATGGACAAAAAAAAGCTAAAAATATTATTGATGACCCCAAACCTTAAGGGTATTTTAGATGGTCTGAATAGGATACAGCCACCTTTAGGATTGATGTTAATTGCTCAAGCCCTGTTGGACGATGGACATGCTGTCAAAATTCATGATACAGGCTTAGAAGGATGGAATAACAAAAGACTTATAGATCCAGTAAAAAAAATAGTTTCAATAGGACAAACTGATGAAGAAATTAAAAATGTTATATCAAATTTTTCGCCAGATATAGTTGCTGTATCAGTTTTATTCTCAAACCTTTTAGAGTCAGCACACAATATTGCCAACTTGGCTAAAAAAGTTAATAAAAATATTTTAGTAATGTTAGGTGGTAATCACATTTCAGGTTCCCTTACTGATTATAAGTTTGCTTT
>AZHQ01000035.1 GCA_000504605.1 alpha proteobacterium SCGC AAA288-E13 | reverse complement strand
GGATGGGATATAAAACTTATTCAAGTTTTTGGAATATGAAATTGGCAAAAAAAATAAATTTAAAAATAAAAAATATCAATTTAATTTATTCTGCTAACACCTTAAGTCATATTGATAATATCAACTCAGTTTTTAGATCAATTGTTCATATTTTGTCTGAAGATGGAATATTAATAATAGAAGAACCTTCTTTCTTAGAATGTTTAAAAAAGGTATCTTATGATCAATTTTATAATGAGCACATCTATGTTTTCTCATTATTATCAATTAATAATTTAATTAAAGAACATAAACTAGAAGTTTTTAACATAGAAAAATTAGATACTCATGGAGGTTCATTAAGATATTATATTAAAAGAATTTCAAATAATAAATTTAAAGTTGAAAAAAGATTAAAAGTTCAATTAAACCAAGAAATAAAGTATGGGATCAATAAATATGCAACATATATCAAATTTAAAAATAAGGTAGAAAACTCTAAAAAAAAATTAAAACAAATATTTTTTAAATTAAAGAAAAAAAATAAAAAAATTATTGGCTACGGAGCTACAGCAAAATCAAGTACAGTTTTGAATTTTTGTAAAATTAAAAATGAAACTTTAGACTATTTTCTTGATACTACGCTAAGTAAAATTGGAAAATATATGCCAGGTACTCATATATATATTAAAGCTTACAAAAAACATTTACTTGACGAAGCTGACTATGTTTTTTTAGGTGCATGGAATTTTAAAGAAGAAATATTTAAAAAAGAAAAAAGATATATAAAAAATGGTGGAAAATTTATTACGCATGTTCCCATTCCAAGGATTGTTTAAAAAATATGATAAGTGTTTCTAAACTCGACAAACCAAAACATTTAAAACAGATTATTCACAAGGATTCAAGAGGAAGCCTTACTGAAATTTTGTTAAAAAAAAAAATTAAATTTAATTTTAATAAATGCATTACAGTTACCTCGAAGAAAAATGTTATAAGAGGTTTGCATTTCCAAAAAAAATTTGCTCAACATAAAATTATTTTCGTTTTAAAAGGATTTATTAACGATTTTGTAGTAGATATTAGAAAAAATACTAAAAAGTTTGGTAAAGTTTACAAACGTAAGTTAACTCCCGGAGAGGCATTAATTATTCCAAAAGGCTATGCACATGGATATAGTTCTTTGGCTAAGGAAAATATAGTCATTTATTTTTTATCCGAAGATTGGTATCCGAATGAAGAAAGTGGAATTATTTGGAACGATAAATTATTAAAAATAAATTGGGGAATAAAAAATCCTATTATTTCAAAAAAAGATAAATCTTTAAAAACATTTCTGGAACTATAAAAATGAATTTTTTCATTAATGAAATAACAATTATAATCGTACTTTATGAAGAAAAAACAAATCTTATATTGCAATGCCTGGAAAATATTAAAAGTTTTAAAATAATTATTGTAGACAATGCAGGAAATATTTCTCTTGAAAAGAAGATTAAAGAAAAATATGAAATATATAAATATTTTCTAAGTAAAAAAAATTTTGGATTTTCAAAAGCAGCCAATCAAGCAATCAAGGAATGTAATACCGAGTATATTTTAAATTTACAAGCAGACTGTTTAATTTCAAATGAAGTTATATCAATACTTTTAAAATCACACAAAAAGTATGAAAATTGTTTCATAACATCACCTACTTTTTATGATAATAAATCAAATCTAAGTTATAACGCAGGAGTTTTACCAGAAAAAAACAATAAAAGAGATATTTTGAACTTGGATGGAGATGTATGTGTAGAAACTGTTTTGGGATCAACAATCTTATTTAAAAGAAAAGATATCCTTGAACTTGGTCTATTTGACGAAAATTTCTTCTTGTATTATGTTGATTTTGAACTTTGTAGGAGAATAAAAAAAAATAAAAAAACTATTATTCAAATTTTTGATGCAAAAGTTCAACATGAACACGGTCAAATTAAAGTAAAAAACGTATTAAAGAGAATTTTTATAAGAAATTATAATTTTACTTTCGATGAACTTTATTATTTTTTTAAAATAAATAAACATTTTGAAATATTTAAAAATCTTAAGAAAAAAATACCTAATTACATTATTAAAGCAATAATTAACTTTTTTTTATTAAGACTTACTCAAAGCATATATTATTTCTCTAGAGTAGCGGCATTTTATAAATTTAATAAATTATTAAATAAAAATAAAAAAAACAATTCAAAATCAATTTAAATTGAGAACTTTACTGCACAATCCATTTATTAAATTTACTTTTATTATTTAATATATAATCTGGAAATGTATTATCTAAATGAACTCTATAATATTTATGCCCTCTGTTAAATAAATCTCTCATTTCATAAATATTTTTTTTGATCACATCTATATTAGTAAATTCATCTTTATTATACTGTGTGTGAGCAAATGTTTTTAATTTTTTTGATATTTTCTCAGGTTCCAATAAGTAATTAAAATGCCAACCACCATTAGCAATTAATTGTATACTCTTTTCTTTATCAATTCTCCAAAAAGGATAGCGAATATTTTTTTTTAGTATTTTTTGTCTAAGAAAATCAATTGATTTTAAATTTTTTTTACGACAGATTCTTGAACCCTCCCAAGGACTCTCGTGAGGATTATGAACATTTAGTTTATAACAAAACATTTTTTGAAGAAATATTCCATATTTTTTATGTAATTTTAAGTTTATGAGCGTTTCTGGCCTTGGTATTTCATCCGGATCTGAAAACATAATACAATCTTCCGGTTTTGCGTCATTTAAAGCATTAAAAATATATTCTCTTTGAAAAGCCTGAGTCTTCCACGGATTAGAAGTATTTGGAAACTGTTTATCAATAATCAAATGGGTAATTTTATATTTGAACTCTTTGTAATTTTCTAAATTAAAATTAATCCCTTTGTAATGACCTTTGTGGTCAAATTTTGACTCACAAACTATAAATTTTTCTACGTAATTATTCAGTATGTTAAATCTTAAATTTGCTTGCAAGCTTTCATCAAAAAAAGTTATACAATCGTAAATTTTCATATATTAATTTTTTTTATTAATTTTTAACACACCAATAAAAGCCTCCTGGGGTATCTCTACTTGACCAAACTGTTTTGCTTTTACTTTTCCCTTTTTTTGTTTATCTAATAGTTTTCTTTTTCTATCTCTGGCACCACCTCCATGAATTTTGGTTAAAACATCTTTTTTAAATCCTTTTATGGTTTCTCTAGCAATGATTTTGCCACCTATAACTGCTTGAATAGGAATTTGAAAATTATGTCTTGGAATTAATTCTTTAAGTTTTTCACATACCAACCTTCCTTGTGATTGAGCAAAGTCCTTGTTGATAATCATTGAAAGAGCATCAACAGGTTCTGTATTAACTAATATTCCCATCTTAACTAAATTACCTTCTTTATAATCTGTAATTTCATAATCAAAACTTGCATATCCACTTGAAATTCATTTAATGGCAGTTCATAATTTAGTACTGCACGGTTTTCCGAATAAGTTAAGTTGCTCTGGACTCCCCTTTTATCCTGACAAATTTTAATCACTGAACCTAAGTACTGATCAGGAGTTATTATTGTAGCTTTGATCCAGGGTTCCTCAATTGAGAGAATTTGGGTAGGGTCTGGCATATCTACTGGATTTTGTAATTCCTGAACTGTGCCATCTCTTTTATTAATCTTATATATTACTCCAGGAGTTGTGGTTATAAGATTGATATCAAATTCTCTTTCTAACCTTTGAGTCACAATTTCTAAATGAAGCAGTCCCAAAAAACCACATCGAAAACCTAATCCCAATGCGCTCGAAGATTCGGTTTCATAAGAAAAACTTGAATCGTTAAGTTGCAATTTTGCTAAACCATCTTTTAACTTTTGATATTCTGAATTATCTACTGGAAATAAACCACAAAATACAACTGGTTTACTTGGTTTAAATCCCGGTAAAGGTTTTTCGACAGGGTTTAATGAATTACATATCGTATCTCCTACTTTGGTATCAGATAAATTCTTTATTCCTGTAATAATAAAACCAATTTCTCCAGACGATATTTTATCTACATCTTTAGGTTTTGGTGTAAATACACCAACTTTTTCGATTACATGTTTGCTATTATTAGACATCATTTTAATTTCCATACCTTTTTTCAAATTTCCATCGATTACTCTCACTAAAATTACAACTCCTAAATAACTG
>AZHQ01000034.1 GCA_000504605.1 alpha proteobacterium SCGC AAA288-E13 | reverse complement strand
AGAAACCCTTGGCTAGTTTGTGTAGGATTATTTTTAATTTTTACAGGCTTCTGGGGATTTTATGCGGCGTGCAATATTCCAATATTTGATCTAGGACCCGAGTATGGAATGGAAGGAACAACTTTCTTTACTGCAACTAATATCTATGTAACACCAACAACACTAAGTGGTATTACAATGAACTTCTTGATGTCTTTATCTGGTGGATTTTTAGCTGGATATTGGGTTTCTAAAGGAGATCCGTTCTGGACTTATTCAGGAGGACTAGCTGGTATCATCGCTGCTTCAGCGGGTAATGATTTGTATCACCCAATGCAGTCACTGTTAATAGCTGGTTTTGGTACATGGTGTGCATATAAACTACATTACATCGTTGAACGTCGTTTCAAAATTGACGATGCCGTTGGCGCAGTTGCGGTGCATGGTTATGCAGGAGTTGTCGGACTTGTAATATGCGGTTTTGTTCTATGGGGCTATCCATCATCAGGATACGATGGTTATGCAGCAATTAATCCTATTGGAATGATTATCGGAGCAGTTATTATGTTCGGAGTTCTTGGTTTCTTACCAGGTTGGATACTTGCTAAAATACTTCATGGTGCAGGTAAATTACGTATACCTCGCGATGTTGAGTTAGCCGGTTTAGACTACAACATAATGGAGCAAGCTCGAAAAGATGAAAGAGCTGTTGCTTCAAGTAATAGATAAAGGAGGGACTATATATGGCTACAGTAACAAATTGGGTTGATCATCTGACTGCAAGTGAGGTGGCAGGACAAGTTTATCCTTACGTTGGAACCGAACTGTGGTGGGTAATTGCCGGTATCGTTTTCTGGATATGGTGGACTATCGCTACAGCTACTGGAGAAGCAGAAGAACATCAGAAGTTAGCTAGAAAAAGACACGGATCAAACGACTATAAAAGTAATATACCCGAGTGGTAATATTATAAAATATTTAATAATTTAGGGCGCTGGTTTTACCAGCGCCCTTTTTTTTAGCTGAGTTTTAAAAAATAATTATGTCTGATGAAGATCAAAAAAAACCTGAGATACCACACCGAATGACTAGAATTGCTTTTCCAAAAGCTAAATATGGAGTTTACATAGCAATAATAATTATTATTGTAGTCTTATTATTGTTTTACAAAGATTCAATTTTATAAATAATTTATTTTATGGCAAAAAATTTGGCATCGATTGCAAAATCAAAAAAAATTAAGTATTTTTTAATAAGTTTCGTTGATCTTTTTGGTGTTTTAAGGTCAAAGCTGGTTCCAACTCCTGCTATCAAAGATATGCAAAAAAATGGAGCCGGATTTGCTGGGTTTGCTACTTGGCTGGATATGACACCAGCGGATACCGACATGTTTGCAATACCTGATCCCGATAGCTTGATTATATTACCATGGAATAAAGAAGTTGGATGGTTAGCATCAGACTTAAGAATGAATAATAAACCAGTAGATGCATCACCACGAATAATTTTAAAAAAACAAATAGAAAGATTACGTAAAAAAAATCTGGTAATGAAATCAGGTGTTGAATGTGAATATTTTCTAATCAACAACGAAGGCACAGAAATTGCTGATAAAAGAGATATTCAGTCTAAACCTTGCTACGACCAGTCAGCACTTATGCGTCAATATGAATTAATTAAAGAAATATGTGACTCAATGATTCAATTAGGATGGGGTCCTTATCAAAATGATCATGAAGATGCGAACGGTCAATTTGAAATGAACTGGAATTACTCTGATTGTCTCCAAACAGCTGATCGACACGTTTTTTTTAAATTTATGGTCAAAACGATTGCTGAAAAACATGGATTAAGAGCCACTTTCATGCCAAAACCTTTTGAAAACTTAACTGGAAACGGATGTCATGCACATATTTCTCTTTGGCAAAATGATAAAAATATATTCTTAGATAATGGAGACCGATTTGGTTTATCAAAAATAGCTTATAACTTCCTTGGTGGTATTTTGTATTCTGCTGAATCATTAAGTGCTTTTTTCAATCCTACAATAAATAGCTATAGAAGAATTGACGCTCCAACTACTTCTTCTGGAGCAACTTGGTCACCAAGTAGTATCACGTACAGCGGAAATAATAGAACTCACATGATAAGAATACCTGATGCTGGTAGATTTGAATTAAGATTAATGGATGGTTCAGCTAATCCATATTTATTACAAGCTGGGATACTCGCAGCAGGAAATGATGGGATGGATAAAAAAAAAGATCCTGGCAAACCATTATTGATCAACATGTACACAGATTATAAAGATTATCCTCATTTAAAAAAACTGCCATCCGATTTAGAAAGTGCACTAGAAAACCTAGGTAACAATAGTGAACTGAAAGAAGCTTTTGGTAAAAAAGTAATCAATAGTTATATAAAATTGAAAAATAATGAGATTGATAATTTTAATTCTAATGAAAATTTTTCAAAAGACAAACCTATCACTGCATGGGAAAAATCAAATACCTTGGATTGCTAACTATTCAATCGCCCATCAAATGGTGGGAGATTGTCCTGTTTTGATTTTGTAATCGATGCTCAAACAAATAAAGGCCTTGCCAAGTTCCTAAGATTAATTTTTTATTTTTCACACTTAATGTAAGTTGATTATTAGTAAGTGCAGATTTTATATGCGCTGGCATATCATCAATACCTTCGGTAGTATGCTTATATAAATTATTATTCATTGGAACTAATTTATCAAAAAAATTTTTAATATCATAAAGGACATCAGGATCAGCATTTTCTTGTATAGTGAGTGAAGCGCTGGTGTGTAATATATTTATATTCAATATTCCGTTATTTATTTTTTGTTTTTTTATCCAATCAGTAGTTCTTTTTGTAAAGTTATAAAGTCCTTGCCCTTTTGTTTTAATAGTCAATTCACAAAAAATCTGCATATTATTAATCTTACTTCATCTTAAAATCTTGATTGTATGACGCTCGAGTTCTCTTCCTTAATCCAAAAGGTCCTGGAATAAAAATTGTAAGCGGTTTCGTTCCTGGTTTCAAATCCACTCTATGAAGGTTGTCTGCTGAGCGAAAACCAATATAACCTGGTGGTCTCCAGTATTTTCCATCACTTAAAGTTTCCCAGTAGCCATCTCTTAACACAATAGTTACATAAGGACACATGTGGTTATGAACCCCTTCCCCATGATCATCATCCAGCATCTCATGAATTATAATATTAAAAGGAAACCACTTGGGTCTATTTTTAAATAATACATAATATCGATACATCCATGGTTTTGCTTTATGATATTCTGGATGAGCGGGTCCACGATCTAGTAATAACCTTTTTCTTCCAAGTTTTTCTAATAATTTTAAACACATTAAATAAATTTACCTTTAAGGATAAATATTTAAAGAAATATATTTCTTTAATCGAAGACAACCAATGATTTATCAGTTAAAATATATAGATTATTGTTGCTTACTAACGGTTCAGATAATGGAGAGTTGCTAATTTTAGACATCTTTTCAACTTTACCTGTCTTAACAGAGCAGATTATTAGATAACCAAGATTAGTCGTTATATATGCTTTATTAGAAGCAATTAAAAAACCTTGAATAAATAATTTTTTTTTTTGCTTTGGTTTGAATCCATCAAGAATATAATTTGATCTGATAATTTTTCCTTCAATGCTATCAATTACTATTAAGTAACCATCTTGCGATATAGTAAATAAGTAATTGTCTATTATAATGGGCCTTAAGGTTGAATTAATGTTTAGTATCCATTTTATTATTCCAGAATTTAGATTTAGAGAAAACAACTTAGAAAAATTATTTGAAAAAAATAAATTTTTTTTAGACAAAACAATATCTGAGGTTTCTAAAAAATCTGTTTCGTGTTGAACTAATGTATTTTGAGTTAGTATAAACCAAATTAATTCGCCAGTATTTATATTTATTCTTACAATATCGCCCGCTGTATTTGAAAATAATACTGAATCTGTAGTTACAATAATTGAAAGTTTTTTATTTGTTTTTATAAATGTGGGGTTTGTTTCAAACTTCCATATTTTTTTTCCATCAGATGCAGAAAAGCAATTAATTACATTATTACTATCGACTACAAATATTTTATTTTTATGGACCTTTATTTGAGAATTAAATACCGCCTTATGCTGATTAATCCAAATTATTTCGCCAGTATCTACATTTAACGCATAATATTTTCCTAAATTATCTATAACATACAGTTTGTCTTTATGGAGAGTTAAGGAAATACTTTCAATTTTCTTTTTTTCTCCTTTGCTATAAATATTTCTACTCCACTGCAGTTTTTTTTTATTAATAAATTTTGAAATTGAACCTTTTTCACCAATAATGATGAAATAATTTTCTCCCACGATTAATGGATTTTCTCTAATCATTTTATGTTGAATTTTTTTATATTTGTATTTAGAAAATTTGTTAATTTGACCATCAAACTTTAGATGATAAGTAAGATTTGAATAATTTAACCCTGACATTATCCATTTATTATTTGTTTTCGCTGGAAAATTAAAATTAATTGTTAATTCGGGACTAAGTTCAGTTTGAAACATATCCTGATTATCAGATAATTTTATAAGTTCAACATTAGCGGTTTTTCGTTTTTGCTTATTGTTCCATATGCCAGTTTTATTATCCAAGGAACACCCGAAAAAAATAATCGATAAAGTAAATATTAAGATAAATCTAAAAACTTTATTCATCATAGTTTCTCTGAATTCTTTGTTGAGCTTGGTTAAAAATATTCTCACTGGTATTCTGGGACATCAAAATTTGAGAATAAAAATCTTTGGCTTTTTGTTTTTCTCCTTTAAATAAAAAATAGTCTCCCAGTAATAACAGCGAGTGAGGTTTCCATAAACTTTCAGAATTAATTACCGGTTTTAAAATCTCTATCATTATATTTTCTGATTGAAAATCGGCATTAATAAGTGCTTTTTTATAAATCACTAGATTTTTTAT
>AZHQ01000033.1 GCA_000504605.1 alpha proteobacterium SCGC AAA288-E13 | reverse complement strand
TGGAGGGTCTTTTTGCTTGCGGAGAAGCGGCCTGCTGGGATCTTCACGGATTTAACAGGCTCGGTGGAAACTCCGTTGCCGAAACGGTGGTATCCGGTATGATTATAGGAAACTATATGGCCGATCACTGCGAAAAAGTGGATATTGATTTTGATACCGATTTTATAAAACAATCCATTAAAAAAGAGGAAGAGCATATACACTCCATTATCAATAGAGAACATGGAGAAAATCTGTATGATATAAGAAGAAGAATGAGAGAGATAATGGATGATAAAGTGGGTATCTTTAGAAACGGCAAAGAGCTTGCTGAAGCGGTAGATGAACTAATAGAGCTATATATAAAGAGTAAAAATGTAGCTATTAAAAATAAAGAGATAGGATTTAATCCCGAGCTCGTAAACGCGTACAGACTTCCCAAGATGCTTAAGATCGCACTTTGCGTCGCAAAAGGCGCGAGGGAGAGAACGGAGAGTAGAGGGGCTCATTATAGAGAAGACTTCTTGAAAAGAGATGATGCCAATTGGCTAAAAAGAACATTGACTTCATGGGGATTTGAAGATGATAACGAACCGATAATTACTTATGAGCCGCTTGATATTATGAAGATGGAGATGCCTCCCGCTTTTAGAGGATACGGCAGAAAAGGAATGATTATCGAAAATCCTTTAAGCGCAAAAAGACAAGAGGAGGTGGATAGAATAAGAAAAGAGCTTGAAGCCCAAGGAAAAGATAGGTGGGAGATACAAGAGGCGCTAATGCCGTTTGAGCTTCAGCCGAAATATAAAAGAAGAAACGAAAGATTAAACGAACCCTTAGGAGATGGCAATGAGTAACGAAAAAGGAAGAGAGATTACGATTACGGCATTAAAATACGATCCTAACATAAAAGCTTCCAAGCCTCATTTTGTGGAGTATAAGCTTGAAGAGACTCCTGGAATGACTCTTTTTGTAGCACTTAATTATATCAGAGAGCATCTTGATTCGGATTTGGCGTTTGATTTTGTTTGTCGTGCCGGAATATGTGGCAGTTGCGGTATGATGGTGAATGGTAAGCCGAGACTTGCCTGCAGGACACTTACGAGCGAATTTGAAGACGGTAAAATCCAGCTTTTGCCTATGCCGGCTTTTAAACTTTTAAAAGATCTATCGGTCAATACCGGAGCTTGGATGAATGAGATGAGCAAAAGGGTTGAGAGCTGGATACACTCAACAAAAGAGGTGGATATCGCGCGACTTGAAGAGAGGGTGGAGCCCGAATCGGCACAGGAGACATTTGAGCTTGACAGATGTATAGAGTGCGGTATATGTGTAGCTGCATGCGGAACAAAAGTGATGAGACCCGATTTTGTTGGAGCCGTAGGTCTTAACAGGGTTGCGAGATTTGAAGTGGATGTACATGATGAAAGAACGGATGAGGATTTTTATGAGTTAGTGGGGGATGATAACGGAGTTTTCGGCTGTATGTCGCTTCTTGGATGTGAAGATAACTGTCCGAAAAATCTACCTTTGCAAACAAAGATAGCCTATATGAGAAGAAAGCTTGTAGCTTTAAGAAAATAAATTTAAAAAGGATGCTTATGTTTTATAAAGTAAGCATCCTTAAAGTATCTGTTTAGAAAGCCAAAATAATTTCAAATTCTGTTTCATGCATAAATAATCTCTATATAGTCAATTACGAGTGAAATCGGATGAGATTTTTGATATTGTAAAATAGATGTTACCGTTTGTGGTCGATATTTGAAACTTTTTCAAATCGCTTTTCGTTATCATCTCTTTGAGATTGTCTGTCTTTGTTCGAAGAGGCGGTTGCAAGGTCAATTCATCGTAACCGGAAGGAAAATTTCTTGTAGAGAGTCCGACTATCGTATTGATGATTTCATCGGGAAACTCCTTTTCAAGTTCTCTTTTTTCGTTTTCATCAAGCGTAATAGCAAAAAATTTCTTAAAAAGCGTATTGAAAAGGGGAGTGTCAATGGACATTACTACGAGTACTTTGTATTTGCCGAAGAGCTCTATGGCTCCCGTATGCTCTTTTAAAGTTATGTTTTTTAGATACTTTATCTCTTTTGGCTCTATATTCATATCATTTTTTAAAAAAAGCACACTCTCTTTTATAATGGAGTTTGCGATTGTGTTTAGAGCGATTGTCATATAATCAGCTTTTTAGTTCCGGAAACAATTTGTCCACGACCGTTTCAATTTTTTCAGCCGTAATCGGTTTTAGGATATAACCTTTTGCTCCGCTTGATATGGCGTCCATCACCAACCTCTCTTCCCCATGAGAAGTTATCATAATAATTTTTGCATCTTTGTAAAGTTTTCTGATCTCTCTTAATGCCTCCACTCCGTTTTTTATGGGCATCGTTATATCCATAGTCATCAAATCCGGAATATGTTTTTTATACAGCTCTATCGCCTCTTTGCCGTTTTTGGCTTGAGCCACAATCGAGTGACCCAATTTTTCCAGCTCTATCGTTAAAACTTTTCTTATAATCGTAGAATCGTCAACCACTACAATATTTAACATTATAACTCCTTAGTAAGGAATGGTAAAGGTAAACTTTACCCCTAAATTTTTTCTATTTTCTATATCTATTTTACCGTCAAGTTTTTCCAATTCGTATCTTACGGCACTCATGCCTACACCTCTTCCGGAGGTGACGGAGACACTCTCCTTGGTGCTCAAATCATCTTCAAAAATAAGGAAAATTTTTTCATATTCACTCATGTTGTCTATCTCGCTTTGGGTTTTTATATCTTTTTTGACGGCACTTTTTGATAATCTTTCCACATCTATGCCTCCGCCGTCATCCTCTATGGTGATTTTTAAATGAGCATTTTCATACTCATATCCGCACTCTATTTTGCCGGATTCGTTTTTGTTTCGGTTTATTCTGGTTTCGCTATCTTCAATACCATGTTCAATGCAGTTGTTAAACAGATGGATAAGAGATTTGATAAAAGGCTCTATTGTTTTGGGAACTTTTAAAGATCTATCTCCGTTTATCTTGAGTTTTTCTATGGATTTTTGCCGTTTTTTCGAACTGCTCTCCACCATAGATATATATGGATATAGCATTTTATATATAGATATATGGTTCAATCTTTCAAAATCTTTTAAAATATCGCAAAGATCTATCTTGTTACTGCTTTTTTGCAACCTTTGTAATTTTATCTTTATGCTGTCAATCAATTCCTTATCGACAATCACATTATCCTCCGCCTCTAAAAAATCTTTGCCCAATGTGTCTTTTATTATCTTTAAATCTTTTTTGAATATATCATTCAAGGCATATTGTTTTTCTAAAAATTCCAAATGAGATATGTGTTGATTGTTATCTATGAAAGTTTCAAAGTTGTGAATAGCGTTTGTGATATTTGGCATATTTTTTTGGGCGAATATGCCCTTAAATGTGTGAAGCCTTCTTTTGAAGATCTCCAGTTTCGGTTCCGGAGTGGATATAAACTTTTCAAAATCTTTTTTTATGTCGATAAAATCTCTTCTGTTTGACGCAACGGATACTATCATGTTTTGGATTTTGCTTTGCTGTTTTATTTTGTGCTCCAGCTTTTTTTTCTGTGTGATATCCGTCAAGATCAGCATAAGTCTATCATTTGGAAGTATTTTGTATTTTATTTTAATATTTTTATTGTTGATTATATGTTCATTTGGCAAGAGAGACAAAAACAGCTCTTTTGTCATCTCGTCGTCGGCAGATACGATTCTTTTTATACCCTCTTCGAAAAGATCCTTTTTTGCGGTGTCATCCGTGAAAAGCAGTTCCGATATATTTCTATTTTTTATGTCTCTTTTTTCAAAGATCGTCAAGCACTCTTTAGAAAAGCTTTCGTCTATTTTAAAATTTTTATCGAATGACAAAAGACCCTGCCCCATATTGTTCAAAAGATTTTTTATATCGCTGTTTAGTTTTTCTATTTTTTTTTGTGAAGTTATATTTATCCTTATAGCACTGTAGCCTATGTGTTTGCCGTTTGCGTCATAATATGGAGCGATATGGGCTTCAACCCAATAGTACCCTCCGTCTTTTTTGAGATTTTTTACCTCTCCAACCCAGAGCTTGCCCGCTTTTATGGTTTTCCACATATCTCTAAAGGCGGATGCCGGCATATCGGGATGACGAACGATGTTGTGAGGTTTTCCTATGAGCTCTTCTTTGCTGTAGCCGGATATCTTTTCGTAAGCTTTGCTGGCATAGGTGATTATGCCTTTAAGATCCGTTCTTGAGGCTATGACGTACGTATCAAAACTATCGACCAAAGCATCCAACTCATGATTTAACTTCGTGATTTTTATGAAATTCTCATCCTCTATTTTTCGTTTCTCTATAGTCTCTACGATTTTTGAAAGCTCATATATCATAGAATCCATTGTTATAGGTTTGTGTATATAGTTTTTTATACCGATATCTATCATCTCTTGCAGATATTTCGGATTGTTATGAGCGGTTATGACGAGTATATTTTGTTTACTGTCTCTTTGAAGGATGGTTTCTATCATCTCTATACCGTTCATGTTCGGCATATTTATATCGCTGATTATAAGATCGAATTTATCTTTTTTGAATTTTTCCAAACCGTCCGCTCCGTCTACGGCAACATCAATATATCTGAAAAAGTTATTCAGCATTTTTACGGCTTGTACTCTTGCTTCTTGATTATCTTCTACATATAAAACTTTTAAATCTTTGGTCTTTTCAACCAAATCTCTCAAACTCTCGATATTCATAATATTTATCTCCTATTGTATAAGTATAGCTTATAATAGTGTCAAGGCGGTGTCAAAAGTTTATGTATCTTGCAAACTGTCTCTGACTGATAAAAATTCATTAATATTTTCAAAAAATATATCTACGAGTTTGGGATCAAAGTGCTTTCCTCTCTCCTTTTTGAAAAAGTCAAATATATCTTTGTCTCTCCAGGCTTTTTTGTATACTCTGCTACTTCCCAATGCGTCAAAAACATCCGCAATCGCCGTAATTCTTCCGTTTATATCTATATTTTCACCTTTTAGTCATCTC
>AZHQ01000032.1 GCA_000504605.1 alpha proteobacterium SCGC AAA288-E13 | reverse complement strand
TGGTGATAATGATGTTGAGTTAATTGCTGCTTTATATAATGAAAAGAAAAGAGAGCCTACCTATACATTTTTGCAAGGTAGTATTGGAAAAAGTTATGCTTTTGAGACGGCACAGAGATATGGTATTCCTGAATATATAGTAACCAAAGCCAAAAAGATATATGGAGAAGACAAAGAAAATTTAAATGAGTTAATAGAAAAATCAACTACACTAGAAAGAGAGATGCGTCTAAAAATTCAAAAAATAGACAATGAACTCAAAATAGTTCAAAATAAAAAAGAGAATTTGCAAGATATAGAAGATAGACTCAATGAAAAACATAGAAAAGCTATAGCTACACTAGAAAATAGATACAATGCAGCTATTAAACGAGCTAGAGAGGCAATCAAAGTCAAAGAGTCAACAGAGGGGAGGCGATTATTAAATGATGCACACAAACATAAAGAACGCTCAAAACAGGTAAAAGAGGTAACTCAACCAAATAAAATAGTATTAAAAGTGGGAGATAGAGTAAAATATCGTTCGTCCAAAGGAGAATTAATAGCTATTAAAGACAAAGAAGCAACAATAGAGATTGATGGTCTAAAAATGCGTGTACCACTCTCTAAGCTCAAACGAATTGGTACTTTGCCTCCAAAAATCAAACCAAAAACTAATGTAACAGTAGAAAAACCAAATAGAGGAGCTATATCCATCAAACTTTTGGGTTGTTTTGCTGATGAAGCTATTGAAAAATTGGATAAATTTCTATCAGATGCTTTGGTAAATGGATTTTCAGAAGTAGAGATAATTCATGGAACAGGTACAGGAGTATTAAAAAAGGTTATTATTGATTATCTCAAAGTTTATCCTAAATTACAATCATTTCATGGACAAAAAGGAAATTTGGGTGTAACTATCGTTAGGTTATAAGTTTTATTTAATGTTTTGTTAAAAAATTGTTATCTTTTTTCTGATAAAATAAACAAAATTTACTTAATAGGAATTCAAATGCCACATGTTATACTCTTATTTATAGGACTTTTATTTATAGGTTGCGGAACAGAAATATCTAATATATCTAAAGATATTACAAAATCTGCTAATCAACAAAGTATTGAGGGAAATTATACTCTCAAAAAAGGTATATTTTCATATAAGGAAAACATTACTATAAACAAAGTTGTAAATAGTTCTGATTTGATTATAGAAAAACTTGATGATGATGACTATGGTTATTATTTTACAATGCAAGTAGAAAATTTAATTCCTACTCAAGAAGTTGGAATTTTTCACAAAAAAGATGATGGTTTTTATAAAAGACTAATATATTCTACTGATATAACCAAAGATTCTAATATTTCAATAGATTCAAAAATTTCAGATGAACACCTCAAAACTGAAATAACAGATAAAATAGAGTTATCAGAAAATAATAATACCATTAAAATAGCTATGAAGCTTAAAAATGGAGGGGAGATTACTATTATCTGGACAAGAAATTCAAAAGGTTCAGAAATTCAAAATAAACAGCTTACAAATGCAAAAAATGAGTACAAAAGAACATACAAAGATAGATTTTTGAAATACTTTAAAGATATCTAAAAATCTACCACTTTAATATCATAAATATTGCTGACAAAAAATAGTTGGCAATAAAGATGGTAATAGAGGATAAGACCACTGCTTTGGTTGTAGATATCCCTACACCCTTAGCTCCACCTGAAGTATTATACCCTACATAAGAGCCAATTGAGCCTACAAAATAACCAAAAAATAGTCCTTTGATAAGACCTGTTCCTATATCTGAAAAACTCAATAGTTGTTTAATAGTATCTACATATCCAACAGGATTTAAATCCAACATTAACCATGAAATTAAAAAAGCACTAAAGTTTGAAATAAAATCAAAAAATATAACAAGCATTGGCAAAGAAAACATAGTAGCAATAATTCTTGGGATTATTAAATATTTTTTAGAATCAACAGCCAATGTCTCTATAGCATCTATTTGTTCTGTTACTCTCATAGTCCCAAGTTCTGCTGCCATAGAAGATATAGCCCTAGAGATTACCATCAAAGAGGCAAATACAGGGCCTAATTCTCTAGTAATAGAGATAAATATAGTATATCCCATAAAGCCCTCTGCTCCAAATTTACTAAACCCTTGATATAATTGAACAGCTTCTACCATTCCTGTAAAAAGAGCTGTTAAAAATATAACAGCAATAGTTCCTACTCCAATAACATCTAATTGTTCAAAAATTTGTTTGATTCTCCATGGTCTCTTAAAAGAAAGAGGTATTAGATTAAGCTGAAATAGAATAAAAGCTCCAAACCTATCCATACTTTTCATAAGCTTGACAAAAGGAGTTCCGATAAATGCAAATATAGTTTCCATGTAACTCTTTTAATTTTTTGTATATTTTATCTAAAAATTAGGTAAACTAACATTATGAAAATAGGAACAGATATAACTGTAGTCAGTAGAATAGAAAAATCTATACAAAAATTTGGAGATAAATTCATAGATAGGTTTTTAAATCCAAATGAAAAACAAGTAGCAAAAAGAGTAGAATCTATAGCAGGATATTGGGCGGCCAAAGAAGCAATAGCCAAAGCTTTGGGATGTGGAATAAGTAAGGAGCTATCTTTTCATGATATTATTATATATAAAGATAAAAAAAATGCCCCTCATTTTAAACTAACTTCACAAGCACAAAAGTACCACCAAATCAAAGACTCTTCATTATCTATTGCTCATGACGGTGGATTTGCAATTGCTGTTGTAGTTATTATTCAATGATATAGAAAAGTTAACTCATCTCTTGAGGAATTTGTTTATTAGTTTTAGCTCCTAAATCTTTGAGTTGTTCTACTTGTCTAATAATATTTCCTCTGCCCTCACTTAATCGTTTTTTTGCCGATTCAAAACTGCCATGAAGTGTCTCAAATTGTTTTGAAATTTTGACCATATCTTCAGAGAAATTGACAAATTTATCATATAATGCTCCCGCTCTGGAGGCTATCTCTTTGGCATTTTGAGTCTGTTTTTCATATTTCCATACATTTTCTATAGCTCTCATAGCAATTAATAATGTAGTAGGCCCTACTAATAATATTTGTTTTTTGAATGCCTCATCATATAATGAACTATCATGTTCCAATGCTACAGCCAAAGCACCTTCAATCGGAACAAACATAAAAATAAAATCTAGCGTATTAATACCTAATAGCTTCTCATAATTTTTATCAGATAATTTTTTGATATGATTTCTCAATGCTTTTACATGACTATTGAGATGTAGCTCTTTTGAGTTTTTGCTACTTATATATTTCTCATACGCATTTAGTGAAGTTTTGGCATCTATAATCAAATCTCGTTTGTCAGGTAGATGAACTATAACATCTGGTCTATAGGATTTACCATCATCATTTTTGAGTGATACCTCTCTAGTATATTCAACACCCTTGCGAAGACCTGATGATTCTAATACCTTTTCTAATATCATCTCTCCCCAAATTCCTTGTTGTTTTTTTTCGCCTTTGAGTGCATTGGTTAGATTTATGGCATCTTGACTAATCTGTTTATTTAGGTCTTTGAGAGATTTTATCTCTTGTTTTAACATTGCCCTATCTTTGGATTCACTACTATATAGAGTCTGTACCTGATGCTTAAATTCATTAATTTGCGTCTCCAAAGGTTTAATCATATTTGTTATATTTACTTGACTTAATTTTGAAAACTCTTTAGAATTACCATCAAATATCTTGGATGCTAATTGTTCAAACTCTTTTTTTAACTCTCCTCTATGTTCTTTCATCATTGCTATTTTTTCGAGATTTTGTTTCTCTTGTTCTGATATTCTAACTAAATTTTCTCTAATTTCTGTATGTAACCTATTATTTTCTTCAACCAATGATTCATTTTTAATTTTGAGTCTATTATATTTATCTTCAAGTTTTGAATAACTATTATTTAGCAACTCATAATGAACACTTAATTGTTCAAAATCTATTTTTTGTTTGTGTAAGACCTTTAGATGTTCTTTAGATTGAGATGCTAATTCTTCTTTGAGATTTTCTATATCTTGTTTTGCTTTTTCTAATCTTTCTTTGTTTTTTGGCAAAAATTGTAACTCTCTAGTTAACTCTGCAACTTTTAGTTTTGATTCTTCTAACTCTTTTTCCAACAAAGATATCTTGGCTATTTTAGCTTCATCTATCTCTTTGGCTTGGTCTAATATAGCATTGAGTGTATTGATTTTGGAAATAAAAAAAACAATAATGATAGTAATAAGAAATGTAATAAGAAAAAAAAGCCCCAACATTATAAAAAATTCTGTATTAAACTGAAAACTTGCAAATAATTTACCCAAAATTTACCCCTCTATAGTGTCATAATCATCAGGTGCATCACACTCCAAACTTCTATTATCAAAGCTTTTATCATTATAAACCATATGTTCAAATACTATTTTGACCCTATTATCCAAACTATCAGTATAAAAAATCTTTTGTAATTTACCATCACTATCTAGCGTAATGAGATACTCTATATCTTTATAAACTGCTTTATAATCTTTGTTACTAATTTTTTGAGCAACTTTTAATACTTTTTGTAAATCTAATCCATCATCTATAAGATATTTGGAAACTTGTTCTAAATCATGGTCAATAACTATAAGTTGAATACCATCGCTACAAACCTCTTTGTGTGTAGGTTTTTTATAATTCCATTTAAAAAATTTACTTATTATGTTTTGTTCTGTACCTTCTTCATCAACCAAAATCTCTTTTTCTTGCTTAAAAACAATACTTCCATAATAATTAATTTGTTTACCTTTGTCATTAGTAATTGTCTGATTAAAATCAGTTATAAAATTGTTTGGTAATGATATATCAGCACTTATACTTATAGTATAAGCTAATATTAATAATAATTTTTTCACTATTTTATCCCTTAATTTTTTTTAATAATATCCAATAGAGACTTGATTATCTTTTAAAAGATTGATAAAAAATCATGAATTTAAAAAATTTATATATAATTACAGTATGAAAAATATAATACTATGGGTTATATTCCCACTAATTGCTATACAGTTTATAAACTTAGATGTACCTCAGACTTTATCTACGGATGCCAAAATGCAAATACAAGCACCCAAAGAGGTTATGAATATTTTCAATCGGGCCTGTGTAGATTGTCACTCTAA
>AZHQ01000031.1 GCA_000504605.1 alpha proteobacterium SCGC AAA288-E13 | reverse complement strand
TGGACTTTAGGTGCAATTTCTGGAAAAATTATTTCTGAAATGTTAGCAGGAGATAATACCAATTTAAATCTTGAACCTTATAGTTCCTTAAGGTTTAGTTAAGGAAAAAGTGTTTTCAAAGAATACAGCTGCTTATACATTTCTTTTATTTGCCACATTGTTTTGGTCTGGAAATTTTATTGTGGGAAAAGCAGCCAGCATTTTTGAAATTCCACCTTTCACCTTGAATTTTTATAGATGGTTATTTGCATGGTTAATATTAGCTCCATTTACGCTTCAGGAAATTTTTGAGAAAAAAAAATACGTGTTAGACAATATTAAGCTTATAATAATACTGGGAATAACAAGTATTACACTTTTTAATTCCATAGTTTATTATTCATTAAATTTTACAAATGTAATCAGTGGGGTTTTAATGATTTCTACTATACCAGTGATGATTATTTTCTTTTCTTGGATCTTCAAAATTGAAAAAACAAATGTTTATCAGATCTTGGGCATAATTTTTTCTCTATTAGGCGTTGTGGTGATCATAACCAAGGCAAAATTAAGTTTATTATTTAACCTAAATTTTAACAAAGGCGATATATGGATGGTGGTGGCTATGTTTTCTTGGGCAATTTACTCTGCTTTACTGAAAAAGAAAAAACATAAACTTTCACAAATCGCCCTTCTACAAACAATTATAACCATGGGACTTATATTTTTATTGCCCATTTATATTATAGAAATGAAAATGGGTTATCTTGCAACTCTAAATCTCCCTTTTATATTAACTTTAACTTATGTAGTACTGTTTCCAGGGTTAGCATCATTTCTTTTTTGGATAAAAGGTATTGCGATAATTGGTGCTAATAGATCTGGAATATTTTTACATTCAATGCCAGTATTTAGTACCATAATGGCAATAATAGTTTTTGGAGAAGAGTTTATGTTTTTTCATTTAGTAGGAGCAGTACTAATATTGATTGGAATATTTTTATCTAATAAAAAAAATTATGCTTAAAGTTGCTATTTTAGATGATTACCAAAATGTTTCTCAAGCTTTTTTGAATTTGAAAAAACTTGATGGAAAGTATGAATTTAAAATATTTAATGAAGCATTTAGGGATGAAAATGATGCTGGAGAACAACTAAAAGATTACGAGGCTCTCTTGATAATGAGAGAGAGAACAAAAATTACCAAGTCATTAATAAATAGGCTGAAAAAACTCAAGTTTATTATCACCAGCGGAATGAGAAATAAAGCAATTGATCTTGATGCGGCAAAGCAAAGAAAAATTATAGTTTGTGGAACAGAGATAAACTCAAATCGAAATTCTTTTAATTTTTTTATTTAGAATTAAATGTTTTAAATGACTATAAATCCATTGTTTATGATTTTCGTTGCTTGTTTTTATTGCAGATAATAGTTTTGTATTTAAATTTTTTGTTTTTGAAATTTCATTCAGATAATTCACATCTCTTCCTAGCGTACCTCCAGCAAATGGTACCCCGGGAGATAAAAAAGCTTTTCTACCGATTCTTGTTTCAGATTTTAAGCCTTCTTCAACTTCTTTTGCATCACCACCAGTGTACTCACAGATTGAAGATATTTCGTTAATAAAAGATATGGATGAAGCTAAAAATGAATTTATTGCATGTTTAGTTATTTCTGCAGACTCAATTTTCATCCATATTAAATTTGTATTTATTGTTTGTAAAAAACTAATGATTTTTTTTTTAGAATTAATATCTCTATAACCAATAATCATTCGGTCTGCCTGTAAAAAAGATGACAATGAATTTCCAAGCCTTAAATTTTCTGGACAACAAAAAAAATGGAATTTTTTTTTTAAAATATTCTTTGAATAATTTTCTAATAACTTTATCGATCCTACAGGTAATTGAGATGAAATAATCACATATTTATTAGAATTTAGTTTTTTTAATGTATTTTTAATTCTATCTAAAACATATTTTGTATCTGCTTGATCATATTCATTAACAGGTGTGTCATAAGTAAACCATATAATGCTTGCTGTATTTAAATTTTTTAAATTATTAACAAAAGATAATTTTCTATCTTCTGTTGACGTTTTAATTAAATCTTTTAACTTTGGTTCAAATATAGGAGTAGTATTTTTTTTAAGTTTATTAACTATTTTTTTATTATCATCATAGGCAATAACATTATGTTTTAAAGATGCAAGACATGCTGAAACTACACATCCACAATGCCATAAACCTTGTACAAAAACTTTCATTTTCTTTTTTTAAAGACCCATTTATTATTTTTAAGATATCTGGTGGTTTGTTCTACACTTTCCTTGATTGTTAATTTGGGTTTCCAGCCCAAAGATCTAATTTTTTTAGTGCTTAAGAATATGAATGGACTATCTCCAATCCATCCTCTTTTGCCGCCAGAAAAGGAAATTTTTGGTTTAACTTTTAACTGATTACAAATTACATTTATTGATTGCCTTACACTAATATATTCGTTTGTTCCAAGATTAAAAATATTTATTTTATTCTTTGATTTTTTTATTGCAATAAGAATAGCTCTAATACAATCATCAACATTCAAATAAGATTTTCTTTGATTTCCATCACCTAAAGCTTTTAAATAAGTTGGATTTTTAAATAATTGATTACAAAAATCGTAAACATGACCATGAGTATATCGGTTACCTAAAATGGATACAAAGCGAAATATCCAACTTTTAAAATTAAATGCTTCACAATATGCTTGAACAAAAGATTCTCCAGCAATTTTCGATGCACCATAAAACGATGTTTGTATTGGAAAATTGTCATTTTCTGGAGTAGGAAAATTTTTTGGTTCCCCATAAACTGATCCTGTAGAACAAAAAACAATTTTATTTACATTATTTTTTCTCATTGCTTCTAATACATTGTATGTAGTTATTGTATTTTGTTCCAAGTCTCTAAAAGGGTTTTTATAACCATATCTGACGTCAGCATTTGCAGCTAAGTGAAAAACAATATCTATATTTTTGAAAATTTTTTCTATTTTTTTAAAATTTAATAAATCGCATTTAATAAATTTAAAATTTTTATCTTTAAGGGCATATTTCAAGAATTTTTTTTGGCCAGTATTTAAGTTGTCAATACCAATGACACTGCTATTATTAAGAAGTAATTTGTCAACTAGATTGCTGCCTATAAAACCAGCACAACCTGTTACCAAAATTTTTTTAGTCACATTCTTTGTTATTTAATTGATTTTAAAACCTGCACCTATAGCATCTTTATAAAACGTTTTAACGGTATCTAATGAATAATCTTCTAAATCGTAATTAATTAATTGTAATTTTTTAACTATATCTTTTGTCACTGTTATAATATGGCAACCTATTTTATCCGCCTGAATTATATTGAGTAATTCCCGGGGACTTGCCCAAAGTAATTCAGATTTCGAATTAATTTTCATCGCTTTTAAACAGTCGTTCATCAATGGAATGGGATCTCTGCCTGTATCAGCTATTCTTCCAGCAAACACGGATATAATGCTCGGAACTTTATTATCAAGTACCGACAGTACTGTTTTGACCTGACCCAAAGTCATTATCGCAGTAATATTTAATTTAACTTTTTTTTCGGCTAAACGTTGAATTAATTCTTTAGAACTTTCTTTTTTTGTATTTGTTATAGGAATTTTTACATAAACATTATCAGCCCAACTTGTAATTTTCATTGCTTGTTTTTCCATCTCATTAAAATCATCAGAAAAAACTTCAAAAGATATTGGTTTTTCCTTTATTGTTGAAAGAATATCTTTTGCAAATGTTTCATAATCTTTAATGCTCGCTTTCTTCATCAAGGTAGGATTAGTCGTTAAACCCTTAATGAAAGTTTTGCTATTCATATCTAACATATCTTTCTTATCAGCGCCGTCGGAAAATATTTTTACTTTTAAATCTTCTATTTTTTTCATTTTTATTAATTTTAAATTGTATTAAAATAATTATTGTCCGTAAAATTTATTTTCCCCGTTTTTTTTTAAACAATGAAATTTATCATAACTATTGCTGATAAATTTTTTTTTGGCGATAATTTTAGAACTTAGTAAGGAAACATAATTAGCTTAAAGGTCCCAGGATACGTCCTAGGATAAAAAGAATTTATTAATTCCTTATTTTTCTCATTCTTTGCTATTTTTTTTCTGCGTTTAGAATCTTTATTTAAATCTATAACATTCTCAAGTATTGTTTTCCCCGTTGTTTTTTTAACCCCATAGCTTAATGAATAGGAAATAGCCGATTGATAGATATTTCCACTGGCTACACCCGTAGCAGCGGGTCCTACAAGAGCTAATATCTGAAAGCACCCATTTAAAAATAGAGTAATAACTACTACAAAAACAACTTTTTTCATCTCCACCAAACCTTTTATAATAAATGTCTATATTTTTATATATAATAATCAATTTGTAATGCAACTTATAATTGTAACAATAATGTTGAAATATTGATGATCTTTAGGAATTTACAAACTAGTTTATTGCTTCTTTTATTTTCATGCATGTTCGTAATTGCCTCTGAGACAAATGAAAAACAGATTGAAACTAAACGTTCTGGTTACTGGACTTATTATTGTAAAGATTATGAGAAAGAAAGACAATGTGAGATTGTTCGAAAAATTAATATTAAACAACAAAACGAAACGTTTTTAATTGTCTATAAAATCACAAAAAATTTGAATGCTAAAGTAAAAGAAAGTTTAAACATTATGACTCCCCTACCTCCTAGAGTAAACATAAAAAAGCGATTGAAAATAAGCTTTGATGACAAGATAAAATTTACCAGATCGTTTTTAGAATGTGAGGACAAAAGTTGCTTGGCTGTGTTTAAGAGCTACAGAATACTTAAATACTCAATGAAAAATTTTAACAAAATGAAAATTACTTTTTACGGTTTTGAAGATGAAGAACCTATTTCTCTTACTCTCCCAATGGATGGATTTACGCAGGCATTCGATAATATTAATGAACAATTAAAATCTTTTTGAGAATTTCAATAAAATTTATTTTTTTGATTTAGTTATTTCTTAAAGATGTCTCTTGTTATACGATTCATTTCTTCATAATTTTCTATTTTTTTAGGAGTAAATTTTTTTTCAAATTTATTTTGTGTTATTTGTTTTTTGTTAGAAATTTTTTCATCTGCTGATGATTTATTATCTATTTTTGATATAGCGGTATCAAACGGACTACCTATAACATTGTTCTCGGACACAATGTTATTTAAATTTTCTAACTGAGACATAAGCCTAGCCTTATTATTTTCGAAGTCTGCTAGCTGATTTTTTGTATTTT
>AZHQ01000030.1 GCA_000504605.1 alpha proteobacterium SCGC AAA288-E13 | reverse complement strand
CAAAACAAAGATTTTTATGTATATAACATTAGGGAATAAAATGCTAGATATAGGATTTAGTGAGTTTTTGATAGTTGTAGTTTTGGCGGTAATTGTCTTAGGACCTGATAAACTCCCAGAAGCTATGAAAGATTTCGCTCGTGTGGTTAAAAAACTAAAAAAAATGTGGAAAGATGCCACTAGCGATATCACAAGAGAGCTTGAATTGGAAGATATGAAAGAGGAAGTAAAAAAATACAAAGATGAACTAAATAAACTCCAAAATGAAACAAAATTACCAGACATCAATACCCCAGTAGATGGAATAGGAAGCAGAGATATGAAAGAGTTTCTTAAATAAACATTTATTAATTTTATAACCTTAAAAAGCCCTGATACTACAATAAATCTTGTATTGGATTTTATTATTTATCTATAAATTGAAACTCTTTAGATTTTATATCTAGATCCAAAAATAAATATTTTTATTCAATAATATCTTTAATGATTTTTAAATATTTATTTATAACTATTTTTTCATCAAATTCTTTAATTATTTTTTCTCTACCTTTTTTGCCCATTTCCAATCTTTGCTTTTCACTTAAATTAAACATTTTTTCCATTTTAAAGGTTAAATCTTTGCTATTTTTAACTTCGCACAGATATCCATTAGCCCCATCATCTACAACATTATTACAGCCTGGGACATTTGTTGCAATAATCGGTCTTTCCATAGAGGCACTTTCAAGCAAAACTCTACTTGTGCCTTCCCTATAACTTGGCAAAACTATACAATCCGCTTTTAATATTTCCTTTTTAACATTATCTGTGACTCCTAAATATTTAACAATATTTTCTTCTTCCCATTTTTCAATTTGATTTTTTGAAATAGCAGAAGGATTGTTGACTCCAACAGCACCTAAAAGATAAAATTCTACATTATTATATTTTTGTTTAATGATTTTAGCTGCTTTTACATATTCACCTATACCCTTATCCCAAATCATTCTTGCAATAAGCAAAAATCTAAAAATATTATCTTTTTTTTCTATTTGGATGGGTTTAAATTTCTCTACATCAACTCCACTACCTGGTAAAATATCGCATTTTTGTTTGTCTACCAATTTTTCTTCTATAAACATTTTATAATCATCTTTGTTTTGAAAAAATACTCTACTTGCTTTATTTTGTGAATATCTATATAGAGATTTTGCTATTTTAGTGATAAAATTTTGATTAATAAACAAATTGCCAAGTCCGGCTATATTGTTGATAGTTTGAATATTTAACAAATCACAAGCAACAGTTCCATAGATATTTGGTTTAATTGTAAAATTTAAAACTATAGTTGGCTTTATTACGCGATAAAATTTATAAAATTCAAAAGTTGTTTTTAAATCCTCAATAGGATTTGTCCCTTTGTTATTAATATAAATATCATAACAATCAAATTCATCTTTTAGCTTATCCATATATTTATCTCTTGGGGCAACCAAAATAATTTCGTACCCATTCTTTTTTAACAACTTTGCTAAATTTAAACGAAAATTATATATACTCCAAAATGTATTACTGCAAATTACTATTTTATTCATGTAACACCTTTTTGTATTTCTTAATAATTTTTTCAAGAGAAAAATCATAGCTTCTTTTTTTTGCTTTTCGAATATATTCATATTTCAAATCCTCATTTGCTAATAAAAAATTAATATGATTAAAAAGCTGTTTTTTATTACCCACATCAAATAAAAGCCCAAATTCATTATTTCCTAAAATCTCTCTTGGGCCACTAAGACAATCGCTCGAAATTACAGGAACTTTGCAAACCATAGCTTCCACCAAAACATTAGGAAAACCTTCGCTTTCACTACAACTTACAAAAATATCGCTTTTTGCAAGATACTTATAAGGATTTTTAACCTGCCCTAAAAAATGGACCCTTGCTTCCAATCCTAAATTTTTAGACAAACTTTCAAGCCTCTCCTTTTCCTCTCCGCTACCCAAAATAATTAATTCAATATTTTCATCGAGCCTTGGAAGAATTTCTATAATTTCGTTATGTCTTTTTAATTTTATAAGTCTTCCTACCGAAATCAAATACTTATTATTTTTACAAAATTCAAAATTATTAATTTTTTCTTTCGATAATTTTTCAATTTTATTAATATCACAAGGATTATGGATTACTACATGCTTATTTCTAAAATTAAATAGATTTTGCATATCTTTTTTCATCCCTAGAGATTTTAAAATTAACAAATCCGCTTTTGCATATAAAATGCTAATCAAAAAAAGATTAATTTTACCAATTGTTCCTAGCTCTTTATACCTGCTAATCCTTCCAGCTGTTACAAGTTGTGCTTTATGATTTGCCCCCAATAATTTTGCTAACACATTTATGTAATTAGCTCTAAAAAGATGACTCTGAATAAATTTTATATTATTTTGTTTTATATAATTTTTTAACCTCCAGGCAAATACAAAAATATAAAAAAACTTTTTTACTCCTTTTTCTTTGCCAATAAATTTAGAAAGATAAGTTTTCTTTATTCTATTATCAAGTTCATAAAATTCATTTTTTTCTAAAAAATAATCTCTACATCATTTTCTTTTACCAATTCATTTGCCAAAACCGACAAAACATTCTCGGCCCCGCCTGTGGATAAAGAATTTATTAAAAATCTTATTTTCATTCCAAAACCCTAAACAATAAACTATTGCAATATAAACAATCCATAGTATTCTCCTCCCGCTTTTTCTTAAATCATATATGTCCAAATGTAAATATAATTTTAAAATTTTTTGTTAAATAAAACATCTACCAATAAATATCAAATTAAATATTTTTATTTCTTTATTAGTTTTTTTATAAAAAACATTATCTTATATATATTAGTAAAAATCAAATTACAAAATAATAAGTTTTTAAATTGTAATTTTTTAATATCAAAATGAAAATTATTTTTATTTTCTATAATAAAAATTTCAAGATTTTTAAATTCTTCTTCTTTCATCTCATTTGGATGAAAACAAGAAGTCCATACTCCAAAAGGCATTTTTCTAAATTTCCAAATTTGTTGAGGCAACCAATTAAAACCATATTTTTTAAAAGGAAATATTCCTATTCCGTCACTAACAATTTTTATTGTTGTGAACTTTTTTAATGCCTTTAAAGTATTTTCATCAAAAGTATGAGATGGGGCCACCCATATATTACATTCTATTTTTTCTTTTTGAAAAACCTTCCATCCATTTTTTATTTTATCTGTTTGTTCTTCATAAGAAAGTCCAGCAAACTCTGATTTTTTATTAAATGGTAAAAACCCGCTTTCATGTGTAATATACAGATGATTATAACCGTGCAATGCTATATGATATCCTTTTTGTTGCCAATTTCTAACTTTATCCCAAAAATTATTATCATAATCATCTTTTATTAATTTTTTATCTTTATTATCTGGGACTACAGCAATAATTGGCTTAATATCATATTTGTCACATATATTTAAAACTCTATCCCATTTCTTTTTATCCATTGTAGGGCAAGCATCATCAAATCTTATAATATATCTTCTTATTATCATATTTTTACTTATATATTTTGTTTAATCATTACATTTAAATATTTTTGTGCCACCTTGTCTACCGAAAATGTATTTATTGCATATTCTATTAATTCATTATCATATCCATAATCAATTTCTAAAATATCTTCTAATGCTTTTATATATTGTTCCTTATTTCCTACTGGTATTAATTTTCCATATTTTCCATATTTTAAAATCATTTTTGGTCCTCCATGACAATCAGTTGATACTACTTTTGTTCCTTGACTAAGGGCTTCTACTAAGACATTACCGAATCCTTCAAAATCAGAAGTCAAAGCAAAAATATGTGCATATTTATAATAAGGATATACATTATCCTTAAAATTTAATATTTTTACTTTATTAGAAATTTGTAATTTTTTTATCAAATTATTTAATAATTCTTTTTCATATCCTTCTCCTATTATTACTAATCTTACACAAGAATATTTTTTTTGAATTTCATAAAAGCATTTAATTAAAAAAGAATAGTTCTTCTGTTTTGCTAATCTTCCTACCGATAATATAACTTTAAATTTATTATCAATAAACCATTCTTCCGTAATATTTTTATCTGATAAATCTTTTAGATTTAGTGGTAACACAGGATTTAGAATTGTTATTATTTTATTTTTAGGAGCAATTTTATTCAAATATAAGTCTTTCTTTGTGTCATATGAATTAGCTATAATTTTATTAACTTGCATATATGTTAACCTTAATAATAAGTAATATATTTTTCTTTTTATCAGTAGCATATCATTTATTTCTTCTAAAGTATTTGCTTCTCGAAAAATTAAACTTTTTATTTTTAACCCTAACCTAGCTATACCTACAACTATATTAACATCTCTTATCACTGATAAATATAATCTATCCAAATTACATTTCATATATTGTCTTAATTTTTTAATAGCATATCTATTTCTATCTACATTAAAATTAATCACATTTACATTTTTATTAATTAACTTTTTATAATGTCCAGTGTTTACAAAAATAATTAAATCAACTTGATAACCTAAAGAAACATAATAATTAGCTAAATTTATTCCAACTTTTTGTGCTCCTCCAAGATTTAAATTTGACATTATAATAGTAATTTTTAGAATATTCATTAAATTACCTTTACTTTATATATTTCTATAAATTTATACATCTCTTCAACTCCTGGTAAATCTAAAAGAATAGTTTTACAATCAAATTCAATCCCTTCATATAAAGCAGTAGAAAAAACTCCTATTTGATATTCGCTACTACTAAACAATTCATAAAGGTCTATATCTTCTATAATTTCAATATTATTATAATTAGATAATTGTAACAAATTTGGGTATTTTTTCCATCGTCCATATTCTCCTGGATGAAGTTTATATTTTATATTAAATTGTTTAAAATAATCCCAATTATCTAAAATTTTTTTTGCTATTCTATCCCCTAAAACACCTTGTGATAAGACTACTGCTTGATTTTTCTTTTTTTTGATATTAGAATATAAACTTTTTCTATATCCTAAATAATCAAATTTTCTTATAATTATATTTTCATCTTTTATAGGAAAATTTATTCTATTTTGCCAATATTTATTCCAAACTAAAAATTTATCTGGAAAATAATCCAACTCTTTTTTATCTTCTCCAAAATAATATCCAAAATGATATTTTGAAAAATTACCGTGTTGAAATTCTAATGTTTCTATATTCAAATCTTTAGCAACTTTTATAATCACTTCTAATCCACCATATCTAGGAACTAAATATATTTGCTTTGGAGAAAGTTTTTTAAATAAATCATAATATAATTTATATTCAACTTTATAATATTTTACAGCTTTCATAAATCTATTTAATAAATCATATTTGCCTATTTTATTTTCTAATTCAAGTTCTACTTGTTTTATTAATTCTAAATCTATAAAATCAATTTTTTCAAATCTATATAAAATTTTTCTCATCAAAATTATAAAATCTTGATAATATCTCCATCTTCTATTTTTTTTATAATGTTTCCCTAAATAATCTTGTTCAATTTCAATAAAAGAAATCTGCCTTTGTAATAATTCCTGTTCAAAATAATGTGTATATATATCTATATATTCATTATCAACCTTTTTTATTCTAGCATGTGGAAAAACTATAATATCTACTCGTTTCTTTACAAAAAATGGATTTGAAAATATGCTTCCTTTAATCAAATTTAATAACTTAATAAATTTATCTTT
>AZHQ01000029.1 GCA_000504605.1 alpha proteobacterium SCGC AAA288-E13 | reverse complement strand
AAATAATCTAGATCGCGCCAAAGTATTTGAACAAAGCACAGAAAAGGGTAGATTTTTTTTTGCTAAAATTAGTCCAAAAACTATTCTGGTTAAACAAGAACTCTCTAAAATAATTCCAGATATTCTAAATAAATATTCGTGGAAGAAATCTATGAGATGGGCAGATCATAATTTAGTTTGGGGGAGACCGTTAAAATCAATTTTGGCTCTATTTGATAGTCAAGTAATTCAATTTAGTTTTTACCATTTACAAAGCAATAACTTGACATTTGCAGATGAAATTATGGAAGAAAATCAAAAAGAAATAAAAAATTTTAAATCTTATTTGAAACTATTAGACTCCAACAAAATTATTTTAAATCACAATCATAGAAAGCAGCTAATCGTAAAACAAATAGATAAAGTTTGTAGAACAAGAAAATTAAAAAGTGAACTAAATGAAAAATTATTAGATGAAGTAGTTGATATGGTTGAAAAACCAAATATTTTGGTAGGCAAATTTGATAAGTCTTTTTTAAATATACCAAAAGAAATATTAATTACTTTTATGCAACAGTATCAAAAATATTTCCCTCTATTTAATCAAGAAAACAATTTAACCAATTTTTTTATTATTGTAACAAATTTGGAAGATAAAAAAAAATTTATTAAAATTGGAAATGAGCGTGTAATTTCTGCTAGATTATCAGATGCAAAATTTTTCTGGGAAAAAGATAAGGCTCAAAGTTTGGTTAAACAAGTTAGTAACCTTAAATCAATTAATTTTTTTTCAAAATTAGGAACTCTATTTCATAAAGTTCAAAGAATTAGAAAACTTGGGATCATGATTGCAGATCAACTTAATCTAAATATAAAAAAAATAGAAATTTCAGCTTCGATTTGTAAGGTGGATCTTCTTTCAGATTTAGTTAATGAATATCCTGAACTTCAAGGTGTTCTCGGTAGCTATTTTGCCAAAGCTCAAGGATTTGATGAGGATATATCTTTAGCAATTAAGGAACACTATCTTCCCTTAGGATTGGATAGCAGGATACCTAAGAAGCCTATTAGTGTTGCCATTTCTATTATAGATAAAATAGATACCCTTGTTGGATTTTTTGGAATTGAAGAAAAACCCACAGGCTCCAAAGATCCTTTTGCATTAAGACGGTCTGCTTTTGGACTTTTGAGAATTATCATTGAAAATAATTTGTCCATTCGATTGAAAGACTTAATAAATTATTCAAATGTTCTGTATTTGGAACAGGGTTTTAAATTTTCAAATCAAGCAACCTTAATTGAATTAACTAATTTCTTAAGAGATAGAGTCAAAAATTATCTAAAAGAAAAAAAAATAAGATATGATATTATCGAAGCAGCTGTAACTTCCCACACTTCTGATGATTTTGTTTCTTTATATAAAAAATGTTTAATATTAAATAAATATTTGGAAAAAGATTTAGGAAAAAATATATTAATTACATATAAGAGAGCATCAAATATTTTAGATCAGGAAAAGAAAAAAGTTGATTTAAAGATTACAGGAGAACCTAATCCTATTTTGTTTAGTAAAGATGAGGAAAAGATTCTTTTTGCTAAAATTCATGAAATTAGGAAATATTTTTCTAGCAATGTGAAAAATGAAAATTATGAAAAGACATTAGAGATCTTATCTAGTACTAAAAAAACTACAGATGATTTTTTTGATAATGTCATAGTTAATGATGACAACGAGAGTATCAAGAAAAATAGACTCGAATTATTAAAAATGTTTTGTAAGACCTATGATAATTTAATTGATTTTTCAAAAGTAGAAGGAGCATAATTGGAAAAATTTATTTTTAATTTCAACAGCAAACAACCGAAAAAAAATTTTAATGCTAGGCATATACTGGGTGGTAAGGGAACCAATCTAGCAGAAATGAATAAACTTGGTCTTTCAGTGCCTCCTGGATTTTCTATTTCTACAAAAGTATGTAATTTATTTTATAAAAATAAGAAAAAATTACCCAACTTTGTTCTAAAATCTGCGAGAAAAGAATTAAGTTTGATTGAAAAAGTCTCAAAAAAAAAATTTGGAGATATAAAAAATCCCTTATTAGTTTCTGTAAGATCAGGCGCAAGAGTATCAATGCCTGGAATGATGGATACAATTCTAAATTTAGGACTTAATGACAAAACTGTTTTAGCTTTATCTAACAAAACATCCAACCCAAGATTTGCTAAGGATAGTTATAGACGATTTATACAAATGTATTGCAAAGTAGTTTTGGGAATTGAAAGTTATCATTTTGAGGAACTGATAGAGAATTATAAATTGACCAAAGGTGTCATTATGGATACAGAATTAGACGAAAATGATTGGGATGGATTAATTAATAATTTTAAAGATTTTATTAAACAAGAAACAAAAAAAGATTTTCCTCAAGATGTTAATGAGCAATTATATGGAGCAATAAGTGCAGTTTTTCTTTCTTGGGAAAGCAATAGGGCTAAAGTTTATAGAAAATTGAATCAAATTCCTGATAATTGGGGAACTGCAGTAAATGTTCAAGCAATGGTTTTTGGGAATATGGGCAATGATTCTGCAACAGGAGTTGCTTTTACACGAAACCCTTCTACGGGAGAAAATTTTTTATTTGGAGAATATTTAATTAATGCTCAGGGCGAAGATATTGTTGCTGGTACTAGAACCCCTCGATATATCACAAAAAAGTCGAGAATAAAATCAGGAGCTAAAGAACCATCCATGGAGGAATCTATGCCTAAAGTTTATGTTCAACTTAAAAAAATACTTCTTCGTTTAGAAAAATATTATAGAGATATGCAAGATGTTGAATTTACGGTTGAAAATAATCAGCTTTGGATGCTTCAGACCAGATCAGGAAAGCGAACAGCTAAATCTGCAATTAAAATTGCTGTAGACATGGTCAAAGAAAAACTAATTTCAAAAAAGGAAGCAGTCCTAAGAATTGATCCCAATACTTTGGATACATTATTGCATCCAACTCTTGATGAAAAAGTAGATAAAAAAATTATTGCTTTAGGTTTACCTGCTTCTCCAGGAGCAGCAAGCGGAAAAGTAGTTTTTTCTGCAGATGAAGCTGAAAGATTAAACGAAATGATGCAAGATACAATACTAGTTAGATTAGAAACTTCTCCAGACGATATTCATGGCATGCATGCAGCAAAAGGTATTTTAACCTCTAGAGGAGGAATGACAAGTCATGCAGCTGTTGTTGCAAGAGGAATGGGCAGACCTTGTATATCTGGTTTAAGCGAAATTAATATTAATTATGATAATAAAATATTTAAAGCTGGAAATGTTACGGTTAAAGAGGGAGACACAATTACAATCGATGGTTCTAGCGGTGAAGTAATTTTAGGTGAAGTCTCAACAGTTAAACCAGCGATATCAAATGATTTTTCTAAATTAATGAGTTGGGCTGATTCCTTTAAAAGACTTAAAGTTAGAACAAATTCAGAAACACCTGCGGATACTAAAATTGCAAGAGAATTTGGTGCTGAAGGTATTGGTTTGTGCAGAACAGAGCATATGTTTTTTGATGAAAAAAGAATTGTATCAGTAAGACAAATGATACTTTCCAAGACACTAGAAAGTCGCATAGATGCTATAAATAAACTTCTTCCGTATCAAAAAAGTGATTTTGTTGAAATTTTTAAAATTATGACAGGCCTACCTGTAACCGTTAGACTTTTGGATCCTCCTTTGCATGAGTTTTTACCAAAAACCGATAAAGATATCGATAATATTGCCAAGGAATTAAATATAACTCACCAAGATATAAAAACTCGGATTGTTGAACTTCATGAACAAAATCCTATGCTAGGACATAGAGGATGTAGATTAGGTATTTCGTTTCCAGAAATTTATCATATGCAATGTGAAGCTATATTTGAAGCTTTAGTTGAATGTAAAAAACAAAAAATAAAATTAGTTATACCAGAAATAATGATTCCTTTAGTTTCAACAGCTGCTGAAATCAGAATACTAAGGAATCTAGTAGAAAAAACAGCAGAAGAAGTTCAAAAAAAACATTCAATAAAAATAAAATATTATGTTGGCACGATGATTGAACTTCCAAGAGCGGCATTAAGAGCCAAGGACATTGCAAAATTTGCTGACTTTTTTAGTTTTGGAACTAACGATTTAACACAGACAACATTTGGTATAAGCAGAGATGACTCTGGTAAATTTTTAAATGATTATGTGGAAAATAAAATATTTAATAAAGATCCATTTATTAGTATTGATGAAAGAGGCGTGGGAGAATTAATTAAAATTGCTGCTGAACGAGGAAAGATGCAAAAAAAATCTTTAAAACTAGGCATTTGTGGAGAACATGGAGGAGATCCATCAAGTATAGAGTTTTGTGATAATGTCGGATTAAATTATGTTTCCTGTTCACCTTATAGAGTTCCAGTAGCTAGATTAGCCGCAGCACAAGCTTATCTGAAGAAAAAAAGATAATTTTTTTAAATTTCTAACTTAAAATTAGCAGCTGGAGCACTATGTGTTATTTGTCCCACAGATATTCTTTTCACTCCAGTAGAGGCAATTTTTCTCACGTTTTTTAGAGTAATACCGCCTGAAGCTTCTGTTTCATAAAGTTTATTTGATATTTTAATTCCTTTTCTAAGATTTTTAAAACTCATATTATCAAATAATACTCTATGAAATTTTAAACCTACGATTTTTTTGAGTTGATTTAAATTGTCAATTTCTACAGTAATTTTTTTTCCACGTTTATTTTTTATAGCTCTTTTAACTAATTCACAAATATCTCCCTCGATGGCTATATGATTATCCTTTATTAATATTTCATCGCTAAGATTAAATCTGTGATTAAGTCCTCCTCCTAATCTGACTCCATATTTTTGTATTAATCTTAAATTTGGTAAAGTTTTTCTAGTACAGCATATTTTGCAAGATTTTTCCTTTACCTTACTAACGAATTTATTTGTTATTGTTGCTACTCCCGAAATTAAGCTTAAAAAATTAAGAGCTACTCTTTCGCTTTTTAAAATTCCCTTGGCTGTTCCAGTTATTATAACTATGACCTTTCCTTTATTTATTTTTCTGCCGTCTTTTGTTTTTATCTTAAAATTAATTTTTTTATCTGAGTATTTAAAAGCTTCTTTTGCAAAATTTAAACCTCCTATTATACCCGTATTGTTTGAGATGATTTTTGCTTTAATTTTTTTTTTATTTTTGATAAGTTGAGTAGTAACATCGCCATATGGATGTAAATCTTCCAACATGGCATTTTTTACTATACTTTTAATATATTTTTGATTTAGAGAAGATTTTTTGTTTCTTATCACGTTTCAATGACTGCGTCCTATGGCAATCATTCGTTCAACAGCTTTCCGTGCTTTTCTTGATATTATTTCGGGTATAAGAATTTCATTAGTTTCACTTTCAAGACAATCTAAAATTTTAGGTAACGTAATTGTTTTCATGTGTGGACATAAATTACATGGTTTAATGAACTGAACATTTGGATTTTCAACTTGAACATTGTCACTCATAGAGCATTCAGTAACCAACATAACTTTTTTTGGTTGGTTTTTTTTAACATATTGACTCATACTTGAAGTAGAGCCAGTAAAATCTGATGACGCAATAACTTCCGGTGGGCATTCTGGGTGGGTGAGTACTACAATTTCGGGATTTTGTTTTTTGATATCTTTAATTTCGTGTGCGCTAAATCTTTCATGCACTATACAAGTTCCAACCCACGATATAATTTGAACCTTTGTTTTTGTTTGCACGTATTTTGCCATGTATTGATCCGGTAAAAATATAACTTTGTCTACTCCTAATGACTCAACCACTCTAACTGCATTAGCTGATGTGCAGCAGATATCCGATTCAGCTTTAACTTCA
>AZHQ01000028.1 GCA_000504605.1 alpha proteobacterium SCGC AAA288-E13 | reverse complement strand
ATAATCTGGTAATGTAGGCCTAAAACCTAACCATTCATCTTGATGCTCGGATAATTCTGGAAATAAATATTTTGCATTATTTACAAGGTTAAGAATTCTCTTTTTATTTAATGGATTATCCAAACCTCCAAACTCTACTGTTCCTACTACCCTTAAACCTTGTTCCATAGGCGTTATTCCAAAACCTCGATTCAAAAAAATTACAGGCCTTGAAAGTAAGTGGTCATATCCTTTAAAATGAACATGATAACCCCGTTCGGTATCTAATGGGATTTTTTCATTTACTTGATCTGTTAATTTTTTTGAAAAGGCTCCACATGTAATTACTGTTTTATTAAAAGTATAAGAATTTAAATTAGTTTTAATCACCGGGTTGTCATCAGATGAAAAATTTATTGTTTCAACATTTTGTTTTTCAAAATATCCACCTCGTTTTAAAAATAAATCAAATAATTTAAGCAAAATTTTTCTAGGGTTTCTTGCATGTCTTGCGCTAGGGTAATAAACGCCACCATGATAAATTTTTCTTATATGTGGCTCAAGATCATGTATTTCATGCGGCTTTAATAGTTGTTGCTCTATACCTAATTGTTTTCTTATATTTATCTCCAATTTTCTGTTTTTTAAATCTTTGTCAGTCCAAAAATAAATAATTCCCTTGTTTTCCACCAATCCTGAAACATTAATATCTTGGAATAACTCATCATATGCTGGTAGTGCTAAGTCTAAAATTTGGTGCATATATTTTGCTGTATGCATCATATTTTTTTTTGTGCAATTTTTTATAAATTTTAAAAACCATAGCATCATCTTTGGCACATAATTCCATTTTAGTGCTAATGGCCCCGTACCAGTTAGTAACATTGCAGGCACATCTATTAAAACGTCTGGTCTATTTATTGGCACGGATGCATAAGGTGAGAAATGTCCAGCATTTCCATAAGAGGCCGAAGAGGCTGAATTTCCAGGTTCTCCTCGATCAAATAAAGTAACTTCAAAGTTTTTTTTTTGTAAAAATAAAGATGTACATACACCCTGTATACCTGCTCCAATAACACCAACTGAACAGTCTTTCGGTTCCATGCCTCAATATATATAATTAAAATTAGATAAAGTTAGATTAGCAACGCCTATTTAAATAACTTCCTTTTTGTTATCTTTAACAAGTGTTGGTTTCCCAAGCTCAGGTTTTTCCACAATTTCTTCTATATCTTTATCTTCTTCGTCTCGAATATTCTTTTTAGATTTTCCCTTTATATAACCGTCAATTTCTGCACCTTCTTCGGTTTTCAGAGATGTTTTAAATGTGATATCTCCCCTAATTACCGAACTACTTCCCAAAGAAATTTCATCAGCAATTACTTGACCCTCGATATGACCATTGATCACTATCTTTTTGACATGCAAACTACCTTTGATAGATCCAGTATCAAAAACAATCATCTCTTTGACACGAACATTTCCATTTATCAATCCAGCAACATCCACTGTTCCGGAACAATCTATATCACCTTCGATTTGCATAGTTTCTCCCACAAATGATCTTTCACTTTGATTAAGCAATGAGTCTGAGTTCTTTTTTCCAAACATCGAATAATTAAATCACAAAAAAAATTAAATTACAAAGGGAAATCTAAATATTAATTCATTATTTTACACAATTTTAAACCCTTAATTAAAATTTTGTTACTTAATATCCGGTTCTTGGGGTAATAAATTTTTTTACCTTATACTTTGACTTTTTCTATTATATACGTGGCATTAAGCAATGTATCTGTAATAAAATCAGGTTTTTCTGGTTTTGTTTCTTTATATTTGCAGTCTAAAAAAATAGTTTTACACCCAACTTTTTCCCCTGCTTGAATATCTCTCCATCGATCGCCTATTATAAAACTTTTTTTTAAATTTACATCCCATTGTTTGCTAGCTTGTAATAATAATCCAGGTTTAGGTTTGCGACAATTACAGTTATCTTTGTCATCATGATAACAAACAAAAATATCATCTAATTTAATTTCTTTTTTTAAAAAATTATTCATTTTTATTACAGTATTTTTGTTAATTTTTCCTCTTGAGACATCAGGTTGATTTGTAACAACTAAACAAATGAAATTAAGTTTTTTTAATCTTAAAACTGATTCTTTGACACCTGGTAAAATTTCAAGTTCATCTAATGAATTGGGTGATAATGGTAAGCCATCCTTAATAAAAGCTTTGTTAATTACGCCATCGCGATCTAAAAATACTGCTTTTTTCATTCATCAATTTATTTTTTTGAAATAGACTCCCATTTTGTATCATTTAATTTTAATTTTGGATGTGAAACAATTAAATGCCAAACTACAGCTTGAAAGGCTTCGGTATGTGGAGTGATTGTTTTTTCATTGACCGTTGGTATTATAACGCATACATCTGCAACCTTAGAAGTGTATCCTCCGTCTCTACCCACTACACCAACTAATTTGCATCCGATTAATTTTCCATATTTTAGTGCTTCCACAAGATTTGGACTTATATTTTTTTCAAGATTACCTCCACCAACTGAAAAAACAAATATAAGATCTTTAGGATTTAGATTGCTTACTTTTAACCACTCGCTAAAAATAGTACTCCAGCCCTCGTCATTTGTTCGTGCTGTTAATTCTGAAACATTATCAGTTGGCGCATAGGACTCTACGCCTATAATTTTTCTAAAATCATTTACTGCATGTGAACAATTGCTCGCGCTTCCTCCAACACCTAAAAAAAATATTCTACCTTTTTCATTTCTAACATTTAAAATGAGATCAACCATTTTTTCAATTTGTTTTGTATTAATTTTTTTTGTTATTTCAATCGTCTCAGAAAAGTGCGAGTCACTATATATCATAATTATTTTTTTCCACTTTTTTAAAAAATTCTACAGTATCATTTAATCCATTTATAGAACCTATTTCGTAAAATCTATCATAGATTTCAAATCCTGCTAATAAACCCTTGTTTGATAAATCTTCAAAAACATCCGCTAAGTCAAACGCTTTGTTTGGAGAAAAATTGTAAAAAATTGAATTATTTACTACATTCAAACCATAATCTATATAGTTCACTTTTTGGGGAGGGTTTTTTTTATTATACTTAACACATTTGTCTTTAAAATATGCATTACTTTTATCCCAATGGCCTTGATTTTTTAAAACCGTCATTAGTGCAGGCTTTTTTTCCTGGAAATAAGCTTTTTCAACTATAGAAAAATCAATTGGTAAAAAAGAATCTCCATATAAAATAAAAAAGTTTTCACCTAGAATTTGACAAGCTTTTTTAACTGAACCTCCGGTTCCAAGTAATTGATCGCCATCTTCAGAGTAAAATACTTTTAAATTATATTTTGATCCATTGCCAATATAATCTTTTATTTGATCTCCCAGATGTCCTACACATATTACTATATCCTTAATGCCTTGATCGCTAAGGTAATTTAATTGTCTTGAAATAAATGGTTTTCCCGCAACATCAATTAAAACTTTTGCTTTATTTACATTTTTTTTCCCCAATCTGGTACCTAAGCCACCTGCCAATATAGCTACAGGCAATGTCATGATAAAATTGTTTGGGTTCCTTGAAAATCAAAATTAAATCTTACTTCTTCCAAGCTATTTTGAAACATTTTTTTTCTTAGTTTTTCTTTATCGTTTGCATAAAACATTAAAAATCCACCTCCACCAGCTCCAACCAATTTACCTCCAATAGCTCCGTTTTTTAAACCATCATAGTACCATCGTGAAATATTTTTATTTGACATTTGTTTCGAACGTGATTGTTTAAATTCCCAATGTTCATTCATTAAATCTGCAAATTGACTTAATTTTCCAGTTTCTAAAAATTTTTTACTTCTAAATCCTAATTGTTTAACAAAATTTAAATTATCTATCATTTTATCTTCGTTTTTTTTTGTTTTTGTGTCTTGTTCTCTTAAAATGTCACTTGCATTTCTTGAATATCCAGTAAAAAATAAAAGTAAATTGTCTTCTAATTCAGTCAATTTGTTTGGAAAAATTTTTAGAGGTTCGGCTATAACTCTATCATTTTTTTTAAAAGTAAAACATGTAACTCCACCATACGATGATATATATTGATCTTGCTTACCTACTGGTTCTTTAAGACGATCAATTTCAATATGGCATGCGAGTTTCGCTAAATCTTGGGGGTGTATAAGTTGTTTATTGTGTGCATAAAGTGATTTAATTAAAGCCGTTGTAAAACTTCCTGAGGAGCCCAGGCCAGTACCTGCTGGAATATCAGTTAATGTTGTGATTTCTATTTGTGGTGTTTTTAATTTTTGTAGCTTAAGTACTTCACGTACTATTGGATGATGTATGTGTGAAATTTTTTTTACTTTTTCAATTTTAGAATATTTAAGATAAATTCCCTCTGCAAACGGTCTTATTATAGTAACGTAAACATATTTATTAATTGCTGCTGATATTGAAAAACCTTCTTTTTTCTTATAATATGAAGGCAAATCTGTTCCACCGCCACCAAGTGTTATTCTTAAAGGACTACGTGAAATAATCATAGTTTGAATTTTTATAAATCTTATTAATTATTTTATATGTTTGATAAGCATCAATTAGGTTTACATTTGCTTTTCTATTGTAAAATATATCTTTATAGAATTCATTAAGTCTATTTGTCTCCCCATTCGAGTCCTCTATCTTTGCCTACAATTCTTCTTAAAGTATATGTATCACTTTTTTGCAATAATTCTTTGTATTTGATCCAATTTTTCCAATTATCCCATAATACGCTTATTAGTTTGCCTTTAATACCATCACTATATTTTGAACCTAAAAATAAAATTAGTTCACAAACATTATTAAAAGGAGTCCCACCAGTTTCCTTTTGTTTTAATGATTTATTATAAAATACTTTACCAACTTTTTTGGGTCCAGCTTTTAAAACTTCCTTAAGCATGCCAGTGTTCAGCGGACCTGGTGCTACAGCATTAATATCAATATTATAGTTTTTTACTTCTTCAGATAAATTTTCAATAAATCTAACTATTGCTGCTTTAGATACGGCATAAGAACTGATGAATGGTAAAGGACTAGCAGCTCCACCACCGGATAATTGGATAATTTTACCTTTATTTTTTTTTTTAAAATAAGGCATTACAGCTCTACATAACAGTACAGAGCCTAACAAGTTTATTTGAATTGATTTAACCCATTCATTCCAATTAATTTTTTCAATGTAACCCTTTGGCCCATAGATGCCAGCGTTATTTACAAGTACATCAATTCTTTTAAATTTATTAATTGTTAATTTAATTAATTTTTTTACTTGATCAAAAGATGATACATCAGTTGCGGAGTAAAATATTTTTTGATTTTTTTTCTTTAATTTGTTTAATTTTTTATACGCTTTTCTAATTTGAATATAATTTCTAGAGCAAATCACTAGATTTGAACCAAATTTTAAAAAATACTTGGCGATTTCATAACCTAATCCTTTGCTTGCTCCTGTAACCAATACAACTTTATTTTTTAAATTATAATCAAAATTAATAGCTGGGATACTGCTAGATAATAATGAAGTTGGTTTACCGACATAAATATATTTATTTTTGTAAATTTTTTCAAAATGATTACAGAAATAATTTGGGTCAATAATAATAAGTTTTTTATTTAATCTTTTTATTGTGTTTGGTGATATTTTTAAAAAATCTTTTGATTTTCCTAATATGATTAACACATCAATATTGTGAATTGTTGAAATTGGAGAAGATAATTGATTAATTATTTTACTTATTTTAGAAGGAAATTTTTTTATATTACTATCAAAACCACTTACTCTAATATTATAGGTTTTTAACCAATTAGAAATTTCTATTGCAAGAGATCTTCTTAGAGTGTCAGTATTCTCAGTATAAGTTAAACCCCAAATCGAAATTCTTTTAATTTTTTTATTTAGAATTAAATGTTTTAAATGACTATAAATCCATTGTTTATGATTTTCGTTGCT
>AZHQ01000027.1 GCA_000504605.1 alpha proteobacterium SCGC AAA288-E13 | reverse complement strand
GTGCCAAATGGTAAAAAATCATTGTCTGATGGAGCCATTGAGCCGTGGTCAAAAAGTACATCTTTATATTATGCTCAAACTCTTTCATCATTAGCAAAGCATTATAAAATTTCTCTTACAGTACCATGGAATAATTTATCAAAAAAAATAAAAGACATAATTTTATACGGCTCTGATGATGAAGAAATTAAATTTACATATGATGATGGTTATGAAAAATATTCAAATAAAAAAACATTTGAAGGTGTAATTAATAACCTAGAAAGAAGATATTTAGAAACAGACAGTGATTGGAAAAGAGAAGAAATTGCTCAATATCAAACTGAGTCAAATTGTGAAAGATGCGATGGACAACGTCTAAAAGATGAAGCTCTTTGCGTAAAAATTGATAAAAAAAATATAAGTGAAATAACGAAAAAATCAATTACTGAAGCAAAAAAATGGTTTGAATCTCTAGATAATAAACTGGAACAAAAAGATCAAAAAATTGCAAAACATATACTAAAAGAAATTAATGAAAGATTGAATTTTCTATTAAATGTTGGTTTAGACTATTTAACTTTATCTAGAGAATCTGGAACTCTTTCTGGAGGAGAGGCACAAAGAATAAGGCTAGCTTCACAAATAGGTTCAGGTTTGACAGGTGTTTTATATGTATTAGATGAACCTTCAATAGGTCTTCATCAAAAAGACAATATTAAACTAATTAACGCACTTAAGAGATTAAGAGATTTAGGAAACACTGTTATTGTAGTTGAGCATGATATCCAAACAATGGAAAGCGCTGATCATATTATAGATTTAGGTCCAGAAGCCGGAAATGATGGCGGATATGTAGTAGCTCAAGGAAAATTGGACGACATTATCAACAACGAAAAAAGTATTACTGGAAATTATTTATCTAGAAAAAAAAGCATACCTGTTCCAAAAATTAGAAGAACGGCAAAAAACGGAAGATTTTTAGAAATTTCCGGTGCTACAGGGAATAATTTAAAAAATATTAATTTAAGAATTCCATTAGGAACTTTTACATGCGTTACTGGTGTATCGGGTAGTGGAAAATCTACTCTGATTTTACAAACTTTATTTAATGCTTTAAATTTAACCTTAAACAATAGTAAATCTTGTAAAATTCCTAAACCCTTTAAAGGATACAAAGGAATCCAATTAATAGATAAAGTTATTGATATCGACCAATCACCTATCGGAAGAACTCCAAGATCTAATCCTGCTACATATACTGGTGCTTTTGGTCCAATTAGAGATTGGTTTACAAACCTACCAGAATCAAAAACAAGAGGTTATAAACCAGGTAGATTTTCATTCAATGTTAAGGGAGGAAGATGTGAAGCCTGTGAAGGAGATGGTGTTATTACATATGAAATGCACTTTTTGCCTGATGTTTATATATCGTGTGATGAATGTAAAGGGAGCAGATATAATAGAGAGACCTTGGAAATAAAATTTAAAGATAAAAATATTTCTAACATACTCAATATGACTGTTGATGAAGGATGTGATTTTTTTGAAAATATTCCAAGTATTAGGTCAAAGTTACTTACACTAAAAAAAGTTGGTTTAGGGTATATTAAAATCGGTCAACAGGCCACAACCTTATCTGGTGGTGAAGCTCAAAGAATTAAATTAGCTAAAGAACTATCCAAACGTTCTACTGGCAGAACAGTGTATATACTTGATGAACCAACAACGGGACTTCATTCTCATGATATAAAAAAACTTTTAGAAATTTTACAAACTTTTGTTGGTTTAGGTAATACAGTTATAGTAATTGAACATAATTTAGATGTGATTAAAACCGCAGATTGGATAGTGGATATGGGTCCCGAAGGAGGTGTTAAAGGAGGAGAAATTATTGCTGAAGGTAATCCTGAAAAAATAAGTCAGTGTGAAAATAGCTATACTGGCAATTTTTTAAAGGAAATGTTAAATAAAAAATTTAAGAAAATTGCATAGTTTATTTCTTAAAAGATATGATATATTTATGAAGAATCATGATTAATATATTGCAGTCACTACCAAAAACAGTTCATTTATCAATCGCGATTAGTATTCTATTGTTTTTAGGTTTGTTCTTTGGTGGAGATTTATCTTTTGATAGGCTCCTTTGGAGCTGGTTGTTTAGGTATTTTCACGTAATTTCAGGAATAATGTGGATAGGTTTGTTATGGTATTTAAATTTTATTCAGATACCAAGTATGCCAAAAATTCCTGATGATCAAAAACCAGCAATTGGCAAGGTAATAGCGCCAGCGGTTCTTTTTTGGTTCAGATGGGCAGCTTTATCAACGATAGTAACTGGACTTATAGTTGCTTACTTAAATGGTTATGTTCATCAAGCCTTGGCATTAGGATTAGGAAGTGGTGGAGGTAAAAATACTGCGATAGGTATTGGAATGTGGTTAGGTTTAATCATGGCCTATAATGTGTGGTTTATTATTTGGCCAAATCAGAAAAAAGTTCTGGGAATTGTGGAGGTTACACCTGAAGAAAAAGCTAAATCTGCAAAAACTGCTATGCTTTTTTCAAGAACTAATACATTATTATCGCTTCCAATGTTATTATCTATGGTAGCTGCTCAAAATTTATATTAATTACTTACTTAATCTTCTTTCAAGAGAGATTTTTGACTCACTTTGAGTTTCATTAAAATAGGATTTGCTATAAATATTGAAGAGTAAGTTCCAAAAATTACGCCCAATATCATAGCAAAAGAAAAGCCTTGTAATATTTTACCACCAAAAAAGAAAATAGATAGTAAAGCCAAAAGCGTAGTTAAAGAAGTAATAATAGTTCTAGATAAAGTTTCATTGATAGAAATATTTGAAATTTCATTTATAGTTTTTGAAGAATATTTTTTCAAATTTTCTCGTACGCGATCAAAAATAACCACTGTGTCATTCATAGAATAACCCACTATTGTTAGAAGAGCTGCCACTATTGATAAGTTTATTTCGAATTCCAAAATAGAAAAAAAACCAATCGTGATAATCACATCATGAATTAAAGCAATAATTGCACCTAAACTAAATTGCCATTCAAATCTGATCCAAATATAAATTAACATTGCAGATAAAGATAAAACTATTGCTATTAAACCAGATCTAAGCAATTCACCGCTAACTTTAGGGCCAACATTTTCAACTCTTCTAAAACTAAAATTACCTCCCAAATTTTTTGACAATTGAGTTTTTATATTTTCTATAAAATTTTCATTATTTTTATCGGTCTTTTCAAATTTAATTAAATAATCATTTTCTTCTCCAAAATTTTTTACATTTACGTCGCCTAGATTCATTTTGATAAAAGATTGCCTTACATCGCCAACCCCTATTTCGGTATTTTCAACCCTAAGTTCAATTAATGTTCCTCCTTTAAAATCTACCCCAAAGTTAAGTCCTTTATAAAATATTGATCCAATAGAAATTATAATTAAAATTAATGATATAAAAATAAAAATTCTAAAATAATTAATAAATTGTATATCAGACTTGAAATTAAACATTATATTGAAATAATTTTCTCTTTATTTTTAAATACGTAAGATGAAGTTAAATGTCTTGCAAAATAATAAACTGAAAATAAAGTAGATACAATTCCAACTCCAAGTGTTACTGCAAATCCCTTAACGGGGCCAGATCCAAAGAAAAATAAAATGGTTGCTGCAATTAAAGTAGTAATATTTGCATCCAATACCGCTGTTTGGGCTTTTTTATAACCACTATCGAATGCAATAATATTATTTTTTTCTATTTTAATTTCCTCTTTTATTCTTTCAAAAATTAAAACGTTGGCATCAACCGCCATACCTACTGTCAGTATTATTCCGGCAATACCTGGTAATGTCAATGTAGCCTCAAAAATTGTTAGTACTCCAATTAAAAGAAAAAGATTAACAACTAAGGCAAAATCAGCAATCAAACCAAATATTCGATATTTAAAAAACATAAATAAAATTACTAAAATAAAACCAATAATCAACGCGATAGTTCCTGCATAAATTGAATCTTTTCCAAGATCCGGTCCAACAGTTCTTTCCTCAATAATTGACAATGGAGCTGGTAGAGCTCCTGATCTCAATAGTAATGCCAAATCTGTAGCAGATTGAAAATTAAAGCTTCCTGATATTTGGCCATTTCCACCTGTTATAGGCTCTTTAATAACTGGTGCACTAATAATTTTATTATCTAAAATTATAGCAAGTCTTTTTCCAACCCCTGCTATGGTAGCCTTTGCGAATTTTTTTGTACCCAATCTATCCATTGAAAAAGTTACTACTGTTTGATTAGTTTGATTGTCCATTCTTGGTTGTGCATCGATTAAATTATCTCCACTTAAAATTATTCTTTTACTAACTATTGCTTCCTCAATATTATCTTCGAAAAACATTTTTTCAGATCCAAATTCGCCTGCATCCTCATCACTAATAAACCGAAAAGTAAGATTAGCTGTTTTTCCTAATAAATTTTTGATCCTTGAAGGATCGTCCAGACCAGGAAGTTCAACCAAAATTCTTTCATTACCTGTTTTTAGAATATTTGGTTCTTTGGTTCCAACCTCATCAACTCGTCTTCTAACTATTTCTAACGCTAGATCAATTGATGAATTTTTGATTTCAATGATTCCAAACTTTGAATAATTAATTAAAACTTTGTCACCATTAATTGCGTAATCAAATTCAAAAGCTTTATACTTTTCAAAATAATTATTTATTGAATTATTATCTTTGTTAGTGAAAGCAGATATAAACTTATCCTTTGAAATTTCATTTATTTCAAAATATATCTGATTGTTTTCAATTTTAATATTTTGAAATTTAATATTTTGCTCTCTAAAAAATTTTTTTAAATCCGAAAACTTATTTTGAAGTTTTTGTAGTACGATAGGATTACTATCTATTTCTAATAATAAATATGACCCACCTTGTAAATCTAATCCAAGATTAATTTTATTATCAAATAATTTATAGTTTTGAGATAAAAAATTTGAAAAAGAAAAATATGATAAAAATATAATTAAGATATATATAAAGATTACTTTTAGTTTAGAAAAATATAACACAAAATATAATTATTTTTTTGTAGCAGGCTTATTTAATACATTTTGTATAGTTGATTGAACTACATGAACAGTCACATTTTCTGAAATTAATAAATCTATTTTATCTTCGCCTAGAATTCTTTCAACTTTACCTACAATACCTCCTGAAGTGACTACTTCATCTCCCCTTTTCAAGGCAGCGACCATTGCTTTATGTTCCTTGGCTTTCTTTTGTTGAGGTCTTATTAGAAAAAAGTAAAAGATTACAAAAATTAATATTAAAGGTATAAATTGCGCAAATCCCGATCCTGATCCTGACATTATATCTCCTTAAAAGCTAAGTTATTTATACTATTAAATAAAAATAAACAATCTTAATATTACTGAATTTTAATTAGTTCTAGACCATTCATGTAAGGTCTTAGGACTTTTGGTATTATTATACTGCCATCAACTTGTTGACAATTTTCCATTATAGCAATTAACGTTCTACCAACCGCTAATCCCGAACCATTTAATGTACTAACAAAATTTGTTTCATTATTTTTATTTTTATATCTTGCTTTCATTCTTTTGGCCTGAAAAGATCCACATGAAGAACAGCTTGATATTTCTCTATACTTATTTTCTGAAGGTATCCACACCTCTAGATCGTAGGTTTTTTCTGCACTAAATCCCATATCTCCTGTTGAAAGTAGTACTTTACGATATGGAAGTTCGAGTTTTTGAAGAATATTTTCTGCGCATCCAGTCATTCTGTCTAACTCTTCCAAACACAGTTTTGGTTCAACTATACTAACTAACTCAACTTTATAAAACTGGTGCTGTCTAATCATACCTTTGGTATCTTTTCCATAACTGCCTGCTTCTTTTCTAAAACATGCAGTAGAAGCAACTAATCTAATTGGTAATTCTTTAAAAGATAAAGTTTTTTCTCTAACCATATTCGTCAAAATTACCTCGGCCGTTGGTATTAAAAATTTCCTGTCAGAATCACTGTCTAATTTTATTTCAAACTGATCTTCTTCAAATTTGGGTAATTGACCTGTTCCAAACATTGTGGAAGTTGTCGCCATTAAAGGAGGAGAAATTTCGATATAATTAAAAT
>AZHQ01000026.1 GCA_000504605.1 alpha proteobacterium SCGC AAA288-E13 | reverse complement strand
GACTTCAAAAAGGTTTTGATTTATGGAAAGTAGGAAAAGTAACTGCTAGGTCACTTGCTAATGTTATTGTAGGTGGTGTTGGTAAAAATATACTTTCTGTAAAATTAGTTGAACAATCAGAAAAACTTGGAGTAGATAAATTAAATCTTGTAGCTAAATATACAGGAGAATTTTTGGGTTCAGCAGCAGGTAAAGAGGCTGTTACAAAATCTATAAATCTTATATCTAATAAAAAAAACATCAAAAATAAAGAGGAACTTATCACAACTATAACTACTAGTTCTGTATTTAAATTTGCATTAAAAAAATTTATTACAGATGTTGTAAAATAAACATCAGAGTAATCTTATAAACTATTTTGATATAATAGTTTGCAAGACTAAGTTATAAAAAAAGGAGTACAAAATGCCACCAGTATCAAAAATGGGTGATATGATTTTACATGCAGGATTTACACCATCAACAATAGTTAGTGGTTCTCCAAATGTATTAGTCAATAATGTACCAGTTGCAACAGTTGGTTCTACAATAACACCCCACGCTTTAATAGCTTGGCCCAATACCCCTTGTCCTCCAACTCCTATTGCATTTGGTTCTACTACAGTTTTAGTAAATGGTAAACCTATTGCAAGAATGGGAGATAAAGCAGGATGTGGAGCTATTATTTTACAAGGAGCTTTTAATGTTATCGCTGGATAAGAGAGAAAAATTTATCAAGAGATTAAATATTTCAAAGGGTAAAAAAAATACAAAGATAGATTTAAATAAAAATATTATCAAAGTAAATAAAAACTCTCACATTAAAATGCTATTTGAATCTTTGGAGAAAAAATATACTATTGGGCAAAAGAACAAAGAGTTTATCAAAATGGAAGTCAAAAAACAATATTATTAGAATTAAGGTATAAAAAATGAAAAAAAAATTAGTTCCAGATATAAGGGTATCAGTAGATGGAAGTAGATTAGACCAAGGTTTGATAGATAAAATATTATCAGGAAAAGTTAATTATAGCTTGGAAAAATCAGATATGTTTAGTGTGACATTCAATGATAGTGAAATGAAAATACAAAATAAAAAGATATTTGATATTGGGAAAACAGTAGTTATAGAGTTAGGTTATGAGAGTAAATTTACCAAAATGCTAGAGGGTGAAATAGTTCAAATGAGATATAACTTTATATCCAAAGCTCCTATTAGTTTAACTATTATTGGATTTGACAAAATGTTTAGATTAAGTAAAACTAGACATTCAAGAAGTTTCCAAAATATAAAAGATAGTGAAATAGCTAGAAAAATTGCTAGTGAGCTAGGATTGGATTATGATATTGATTCTACAGGACAGCAATTTGATTATGTCTTTCAAAATAATCAATCTGATTTAAATTTTTTAAAAGAGAGGGCTAGACGGATTGATTATGAAGTAGAGGTTGAAGAAAATAAGCTCATATTTAAAAAAGCTAGACATGAAAAGAGAAAAGAGAGTGTTGATTTGATATGGGATAGAAATTTAATAGAGTTTAATCCTACTATTGATGCTACTCGTATAGTATCTGAAGTAGAGGTGACAGGATGGAGTCCAAAAGAGAAAAAGCTTATAAAAGGGATTGCTAAAGCAGGAGATGAAAAAAAATCTATACAAGGTAAAAGTGGTGCAAAATATGCCAAAGGTAGATTCAAAAATCTAAACTCAAAAATTTTTAAATCTGATATTCCATTAAGAACACAGCAAGAGGCTGATAATTTGGCTAATGCGAGACTCAATCAGTTAAATATGGAGTATATAACAGGATATGGTGTAGCAGTAGGAGAACCAAAAATTATGGCTGGGAAACTTATTAATATCAAAGATATTGGAGATTTGATTAATGGGGAATATTATGTGGTTTCTAGTGAACACCACTTTAGTACAAAAGGGTATAGAACTTATTTTGATGTAAAAAGAAGTGTATTTAAATAAAGGATTTTATTATGTTTAAAAAAATAGCTATGACTACCTTATTAATATCTAATTGGATAATTGCCAATGAACCAATTCCATTTGAATTTTATAATCAATTAGAAACTATTGGTGATGGAAAGTATCAAGATAAAAATGAATTAAAAATCATAAGCAAAGATACAGATGGTATTCATTCTGATATAGCAGAGGGGAGTTATTGGAATTATCAATATAAATTACAAGGGGTTAGACGCAAACCATTTATGAAAGCTATAGCAGAAGCTATAAAAAGTAGAGAAAATAGTACAATACTTTTTAGAGGTTCAGACTATCTATTTTTTAAATTATATGATAAAAATCATAATCTATATAAAGGTAAAATAGTTCAATACCAAAATAAATATAAAGTGGAACTAATAAGAGAAGGTGCAATAAAACAAAAAAAACCCAACCAAAATATTATTTTAAGAAATTTACAATTTGATACAAATAGAGCAACACTTAAAAAGGGAGCAAAAGGTGAAATTGCTAGAATAGTCAAATATCTAAATGATAATCCATCTTATAAAGTTGAGATACAAGGACATACTGATAGTTCAGGAAATCCTGCACACAATCTAAAATTATCAAAAGCAAGAGCAGATACAGTTGCCAATGAAGTTATCAAAGCAGGAATTGACTCTAGTCGTTTGACTACCAAAGGATATGGAGACAAAAAACCAATTGCTGACAATTCTACCAAAGAGGGAAGAAGAGCAAATAGACGAGTAGAGCTTAAAATAATAAGTAAATAGGAGAAAATAGATGAGAATTTTTATACTCAATAGTGGTAGCTCATCTATCAAATATAAATTATTTGACCAAGATTTAAATCAAATATCCCAAGGTACTATAGAGAGAATAGGAGAAATAGATAACCCATATTCTACCCATACAAAAGCATTAAAAGCTATAGAAGATAGATTAATCAAGGAAAATATACTCAAAGATTTTTCACAACTCACAATTATAGCTCATCGTGTAGTTCATGGGGGTTCAATTTTTACTCAACCTACTATAATAAACCAAAAAGTTATAGAACAAATAAGAGATATGATACCTCTAGCCCCACTACACAACCCTGCAAATTTGGAGGGTATTATAGCTATGCAATCACTCAACTCCAAAAGTAAACAGATAGCATTTTTTGATACAGCATTTCATCAAACTATGCCTAAGCTCTCATATAGTTATGCTATTCCCAATAAGTTACATATTCGCCGTTATGGATTTCATGGTATATCACACCAATATCTACTCAAAGAGACGGCTAAATTATTAAATAAACCAACCACGAAATGTAATATTATAACCTTACATATTGGCAATGGAGCAAGTGCTACAGCCATCAAAAATGGAAAAAGTTTCAAAACTTCTATGGGGCTAACTCCATTGGAAGGGTTGATAATGGGAACTCGTAGTGGGGATATAGATGCAGGGATTATATTTTATCTAGCAAAACAAAAAAATATAGATATAGAACAAATAGACAATATACTCAATAAACAAAGTGGTCTCAAAGCTCTATGTGGTACTAATGATATGAGAGATATTATATATCAAATCAAACATAATAATCCACAAGCCAAATTTGCTTTTGAACTATTTTGTACCAAAATCAAAGAGTATATAGGTTCATATATAGCACTTCTTGGCAAAGTTGATGCTATTGTATTTTCTGGTGGTATAGGTGCAAATAGTTTTGATGTTAGAGCAGAAGTTTGCAAAGATATGCAATATCTAGGAGTATCTATAGATTTAGAAAAAAACAAAAAAAATAACATAGATATCACCCATCCAAAATCTAATATTAAACTTTTTGCCCTACAAACCAATGAAGAGTTAGAAATGGCAAAAGAGAGTATCAAAAGGCTATTAAAAGTAAGTAAATAATTAATTAACTTCGATATAATCACAAAAAATAATATAATAAACAAGGATATTTTATGCCACTATTAGATAGTTTTATGGTTGACCATACCAAAATGTCAGCACCTGCTGTTAGAATTGCAAAACGAATGAAAACTCCATCGGGAGATGATATTACAGTATTTGATTTAAGATTTTGCAAACCAAACCATGATAAATTAAGCGATAAAGGAATCCATACACTAGAACATCTATTTGCTGGATTTATGAGAAACCATCTCAATAATGATAGTGTAGAGATTATAGATATATCTCCAATGGGTTGCAAGACAGGATTTTATATGTCATTATTAGGAACACCAAAGAAAAAAGAGGTAGCAAAAGCTTGGGAAAAATCAATGCAAGATATACTACAAGTCAAATCCAAAAAAGATATTCCTGAATTAAATAAATATCAATGTGGAACTTATAAAATGCACTCACTAAAAGATGCAAAAGCTATAGCACAAAAAGTATTAGACCAAGGTATTGGTACTATGAGTAATAAAGAGTTAAAATTAAGTGAAAAAATTTTAAAAAAATTATAAAACTATATGTATAATAAAAATTTAAGAGATAAAAAAGAGTTAATCATCACTCAAGATGGTACAAAAACTCTTTTTTCTTGTGAATTCAATGAGGCTTATCACTCTACTAATGATGGTGCTTTACATGAATCATTAGAAAAACATATTAAACCTGCTTTTGATTTACAACAAAACAAAAATCATCTAACTATTTTAGATATATGTTTTGGTTTGGGATATAATACTTTGAGTACACTTTATTATATCCAAAAAGAGAACTTGAATACCCAAGTACATATATTATCTCCTGAATTTGATAAAAACCTCATCCATTCACTCAATAGATTTGAATATCCAAAAGAGTTTGATAATCTAAAACATATTATAAAAAAACTTAGTCAAAATCTATACTATGAAGATAAACAGTTCAAAATAGAGATACTATTAGGTGATGCTAGAGAGTCTATTCCAAATATAAAACAAAAAATAGATATAGTATATCAAGATGCCTTTAGCTCCAAAAAAAATCCTCTACTATGGACAAAAGAGTATTTTGCTGATATAAAAAAATTATGCACAAATGATGCTATAATTACAACCTACTCAACAGCTACTCCTGTGCGTATGGGACTATATGAAAATGGATTTAATATTTTTTTATTCAAAGGCAAAGATGTTCGCTCATCTACTATAGCTAGTCCAAAAATGTTAGATATAGAGTATATAGATATGGAGTTAAAAAAATCTCGAAACTTAGAGGCTAAAAGCCTCAAAGATAGTGAATTTATTTAGCTTCTAATACAGCTCCATTACTAGCATTTGTTACTAATGCTCTATATTGTCTTAGCCATTTACTTTTTAATGGTTTGATTAGAGGTTTAAAATTGGCTCTTCTTTTGGCTACCTCTTCATCTGATAAATTTACCTCTAATATATAGTTATCAACATCTATATGTATCTCATCACCATTTTCCAAAAGTCCAATCATTCCACCCTCAGCAGCCTCTGGGCTTACATGACCTATACTAGCCCCTCTAGTAGCTCCACTAAATCGTCCATCGGTAATTAGTGCAACTTTATCTCCTAATCCCATACCCATAATAAGGCTTGTAGGAGAGAGCATCTCTTGCATACCTGGTCCTCCTTTTGGACCTTCGTATCTAATTACAACAACACTTCCTGCTTTGACCTCTCCATTAATAATACCTTTGATAGCTTCATCTTGTGAGTTATAGCATATTGCTTTTCCTGTAAATACTCTATCCCCTATAATCCCTGCTGTTTTGATAACTGCTCCTTGTTCGGCTAGATTTCCATACAAAATAGCCAATCCTCCAACTTCGCTATATGGGTTGTCTATAGTGTGAATAATAGTTGTATCTTTTATATTAGCATTGGCAATTCTCTCTTTTATGCTTTCTCCTGTAATAGTTAGATTATCAAGTAATATATCATCACCTCTTTTGTTCATCTCGTGCATAACAGCACTTACCCCACCTGCTCTATCTATATCTTGCATGTGAACAGTTGTTAAGCTTGGAGATATTTTGGCAATATGAGAGACTTTTTTAGATATAGTATTTATATCTTTTAGATTAAAGTTAACTTCAGCTTCTTTGGCAATAGCTAACATATGTAAAACAGTATTGCTACTTCCACCCATAGCCATATCAACTGCAAAAGCATTTCTAATTGCATTCTCATTTAAGATATTTCTTACATTATATTGCTCAGATTCTTCTGCTTTCATTAGAGCAATTTGGCAAATTCTTCTAGCTGCTTTTCTATATAACTCTTCTCTCTCTTTTGTCAAAGCCAAAATTGTACCATTACCCTCTAGTGCTATTCCCATAGCTTCCATAAG
>AZHQ01000025.1 GCA_000504605.1 alpha proteobacterium SCGC AAA288-E13 | reverse complement strand
GGTTCTGCTTATGATGCTGATAGCGACGGTGTAGAGGGAAAATATTATATTTGGAGTTTTGAAGATTTAAAAAAAATTCTTGAAGAAGATTTTAATTTCTTTGAAAAAAATTTTGAAATTTCACGAGGAGGAAATTTTGAAAGTAATAATATTTTAGTCGAAAAACCAAATTTATTTTCCAATAAAGAAGATAGAAAGAAAATTAATACCCTTAAAGAAAAATTACTTAAGGTAAGAGAAAAAAGAAATAAACCTTTTTTTGATGACAAATCGCAAACTGATTTAAATGTTTTTTGGATTAAGACATTAATTTATGCTTCTGAGGTATTGGAAGATCAAAAATTATTTCAAAAAAGTCTAAAATTTTATGAAATTATAAATAAAAAATTGGAGAAAAAAATTTTTCATTGCTATGAAAATGACAGTAAGGTTAACGTCTTCCTTGATGATTATGTTTACTATTCATTAATGTTAATGACTTTTTATGAAGTAACCGGAGAAGAAAAATATGTATTAGCATGTGAAAAAATTATGCTAGAAACCTGGGAATTGTTTTTTGATAAAAAAAACAGTTTATTGCAGAAAAGTCCAATTAATAAAAATGATTTATTTGTAAATCCTATAGATATTAATGATGGTAATATTCCAAATGGAAACAGTGTCTATCTTTATGTTTCACAAAAACTTGAATTAATTTTGGAAAAGGAGGATTGGAAAACAAAAACTCAATCTCTTATGCAATGCTTTCATTCTTATATTAATTTTCATTCAATTCAAATGCTTAGTTACCTAAAATATTTAGATATAGCAGAGGAAAAAATTACATTTACTTTTTTTGGTAATATTAAAAATCTCGATGAGTTACACAAGTATGTAAAAAAGAATTATTTAAATACTGTTTCTATTATTTATAAAAAAAGTGAAAAAGACTACCTTTTGGTCTGTAAAAACAAAACCTGTTCATTACCTATTGGAAATCTTAAGGATTTAGAAGAATATTTAAAAAAAAATTCCATTAACTAAATGAATTTACCGAACCAACAAAAGGGAACATTATTAGCTTTTGTTGCAATAATGTTTATTACACCCGATAGTTTGCTTATTCGTTTATCAGGTGTTGAATCTTGGACTCTTATTTTTTACAGAGGAATTATTCCCTTTTTTGCTGTTTTTATTGGCCTATTAATAGTTCAAAAAGGCCAAATTATTTCCTCTCTCATAAATAATGGATGGCATGGTGTTGCTTATGTTTGTACTTTTACAGTAACTAACATTCTTTTTGTTATTTCAATTGAAAATACAAACGTTGCAAACACTTTAATTATGATCAGTTTGGCCCCTATGCTTTCAGCAATAATAAGTTTTATTTTTCTAAAAGAAAATCCTGACAAAAAAACATGGATAGCTATTACGGTCACAACGCTAGCTGTTATCTATATTTTTTTTGATTCTTTAGAAAAAGGTGATTTTAAAGGGAATTTTTTTGGATTTATTTGTGCAGCAGGCCTCGCAGCCGGAACTGTAATAATAAGATCTGTAAAACAAATAAATTTAGTGCCATCCGCAATGATGGGTAAATTATTTGTTGCATTAATAGCATCATTTTTTGTGGACAATTTTAGCATAGAAGGAAGAGATCTGATTATAATCCCAACTATGGGTATTGCATGTGTGGCAATACCTTTTGTTCTAATAACCTTGGCACCAAGGTACATCACCGCGCCAGAAGTTAACCTTTTCTTCTTGCTTGAAACAATACTGGGTCCCCTTTGGGTTTGGTTGGTAATCCATGAACAACCAAGTATGGAGACAATTATTGGAGGCATAGCGATCTTTTCCACAATCGCTGTTCACTCCTTCTTGGCCTTAAAAAAAACATAGTTTTTTTCATTATCTCTTTGCAATTCTTTTGAAAAAGAATATTTACACTTGATCATGATCAAAATTATAAAAAATTCCTGGGCATTATTTGTTGGAATCGGAATCATGATGATTGCCCATGGTCTACAAGGAAACTTGATGGGGATTAGATCTGTAATCGAAGAATTTAATTTTATAGCTACGGGTACGATGATGTCGGGATATTACGTAGGATATCTTTTTGGTTCCAATATAGCTCCAAAACTGGTTTCAAGAGTGGGTCATATTAGGGTCTTTGCAGCTTTTGCATCCATGGCATCCCTAAGTATTTTAATTATCGCGACATACGTAAATCCTATTGTATGGACTTTTGCAAGATTTATAACAGGAATGTCTGTGGTAAGTTGTTTTATTGTTGCCGAAAGCTGGCTCAATGATCGAGCAAACAATAGAACGCGGGGAAAAATATTATCTATCTACATGATCGTAACCTTCGCAGGTTTAGCAATCGGAATGCTTTTATTAAATTTTGATAGTCCAGAAAACTATAAACCTTTTATTTTAGTGTCGATCTTATTATCAATTGCGTTGGTACCAATCCTGCTTACAAAGCGTAAGGCTCCTAAATTCAAAAAGATAGGTACTTTAAAATTGAAAGAACTTTATAAAATTTCACCTCTGGGCTTTGTTAGTGCTTTTTGCACGGGTATAATTCATTCAGCATTATTTACATTATCTGCTGTTTACGCGGCCACAATGAACTTTAGTATTTTTGAAATTTCTTTATTATTATTTTTAATTACTATTGCGGGAGCTATATTCCAATGGCCCATAGGTTATCTTTCTGATCAATTTGACCGAAGAGGTATTATCGTTTTATGTACTATAGTTGCTGCTGTTTTTTGTGCTTTATCATTTATAGCATCAGGAGATACGTTACAATACATGTATTTGGCTATAGTTCCTGGAATCGATAACGATAAGTTAATGTTTTTTATTTTTGTAACAGTCTATGCTGGTGCATCGCTTTCTTTGTTCCCACTGAATATTGCACACACAAATGATTTTGTTCCAAAAGAAAAATTCGTTGCCGCTGGAGGTGGTTTAAACCTTGTTTTTGGAATAGGAGCAATGGGTGGACCTATAGTTTGTTCTATTTTTATGAACAAATTTGGACCCAATAGTTTCTTTATTTTTCTACTTATTTTTCATGTTATTATAGCTATATTTGCTCTTTATAGGATTACTAAAAGAAGTACCAAAGATAATCCGGATTCAACATTTACACCGCTACCAAAAAATATTACTCCATTGGGTATGGAGCTTGATCCTGATACTGGCGTTAATTTATCAAACGTTGATAAAAAAAGTGAATAAAGAAAATGCATCAAAGCTTTGGCAAATAATTCAAGAAGTTGGTGACTATTTAATGGGTTAGCCTGACACAATGGTTCACATTGGTTAGCACTAGTTCACAGTAGTAATGCGGATAATTTAAAATCCATAAAAAATAAATCACATAAAGATTCAGCAAAAACACTCTTAAAACTAGTGTCCAGACTAGAAACTTTTGAGATAAATCAAATGGCTTGTTTTGATAATTTTTGTTTTATCTAGTTTATTTGCGTGGTTGTGTTAACAATACGCTCATAAAGGTACATGTGTTTGGTTAGCAACCTAAAAGTCGCAGGTTTAAATCCAGCCAAGCAATTAAGCATATAAAATTTATGGAAAATTTTTCAGAACTAAATGTAAATGAATCTTTAAAACACTCGATTGCGAGAATGCATTTTAAAATTCCCACACCAATTCAAGCGCAGGCTATACCTCCAGCTCTTCTTGGAAAAGATATTTTGGGTACAGCACAAACTGGTACGGGAAAAACACTTTGTTATGGAATTGCTTGTGTTAATAAACTTCTAAATGACAGAGGTAGTAACGCACTTATTATATGTCCAACGCGTGAGCTAGCGGTTCAAGTTGGAGATGTTCTTAATGAATTAATAGAAAATACTATGAATATTAAATCTGCTGTACTTATTGGTGGTGAATCTATGCAAAAACAATTAAGGCAATTACAAAAGCGCCCAAGATTAATTATTGGAACTCCTGGACGTCTCAACGATCACTTAAAAAGAAAAAGTCTAAAATTGCATCAATCGTATTTTTTAGTCCTTGATGAAACAGATAGAATGTTAGATATGGGTTTTATTCCACAGGTAGAACAAATATTAAAGTTTGTACCAAAAAAACATCAAACATTATTATTTTCAGCAACTTTGCCTCAAAATATTCTTAAAATTACTGAAAGATATTTAAATGACCCAATAAGAATAAGAGTTGGATCAACAACGACGCCCATTTCAAAAATTAAACAAGAAGTTATTCAAGTAAGTGAAGGTGACAAATATAACAAATTACTGGAAGAACTTTATAAAAGAAAAGGATCTATTTTAGTTTTTGTAAAAACAAAGCGTAATGCAGATAAAATGGCAGATCGGTTACATGATGATGGGCTCCGCTGTGACTGCATGCATGGAAATTTAAGACAATCAAAAAGACAAAAAACTTTAATCGCATTCCGTTCTGAGAAAATACGTATTCTAATCAGCACTGAACTTGCTGCTAGAGGTTTAGACATACCGTCTATTCAACATGTAATTAATTACCATCTTCCCCAAGTTCCAGAAGATTTTATTCATAGAATTGGAAGAACAGCAAGAGCTGGGGCAGAGGGTTGTGCTCTTACTTTTATCACTCCTAATGATAGGCAAATGTGGAATGAAATTCAAAGATTAATCAATCCCAATGTTAAGCAAGAGTTTAACACTTTTAAAAAATCTAACCATAGAAGAAAAAAAAGATTTTCAAGATTTGAACAACGCGGAAATAATGAAAGCAAACCTTTTAAAAAAAATTACTTTGAACGCTCTAATAACGATGAACATAGAGGAAAAAAGAAATTTAGGTTTAAAAAGTACAGTCGGAGGGGTAAAAATAGAGCTTTTTAAATAATGAAAAAGCTTTTAGGGATCTTGGTTCTGGGTTTGTAGAAATGAATGACTATTTTTTACGTCTTCCACATCTAACAGAGTGAACAAGTCCAACCAATGAAACAACAGAACCATAGCCACATAATACTAGCACGGTTTGAGTTGCGCTTAAATTAAGTCCAAACTGTAGGATAAATAAAAATCCCACAGGAAATATAAGTAGACCAATTACTGACACAGTATACATTCTGTTATTCTACATTTTTTCTTTCGTAATTTCTTTAATTAATTCGTTCACTAACTTTTATTTTTAATAACTATTCTTATATATTTAGCCTTACCATTTATTGATCCATCCTTGTCTTTTATTAAACCGTGTTTTTTAAATGGCACAAGATCATTTAACCTTAAATCATTAGAATTAAGTATTTCAAATTGTTTGGGATTGAATTTATCTAAAAAGGTTAATGGCACAGCCATTGCACCTGGGTAATCTTTGGGAATATTTGCTACAGTATCTAAAAAGATTGCATCATAGTTATCATATTTAGGGTGATCTTTTGGATTGTATGTTTTGTACAAAATTAAATCTTCATTTCTTTTATTGTGCTCTAGGTTTGTAAACCAACAAATTCTTCCCATACTGAAATATTTTTTACCATTTACAATTTTCTTCCTCGTTTCAGTTTTAATATTGTAATGCTCTCTAACCTCGAACCATTTATTTCCTCCATTATCAACCCCCAACCAGAGTTTATTTTTTCTAATTAAACTAAATATTTCTTTATATGAAATATGATTTTGATCCCCCATGATTAAAAATTTTTTTTTGTATTTTACTAATTGAGAAATATATTCTTCAATTAAAGAAAATGGAGGGTTTGTAACCACTATATCTGCTTCTTTTAGTAATTTTATAGACTCATCATTTCTAAAATCTCCATCACCTTTAAAATAATTTATTCCTATTTCTTCTATATCTGGAATCTTGTTACCATTCATATCGCCTTTATATTCCAAATTAATAGCTTGCTTTTGATCATTAAAGCTAAATAAATCTATGTTTTGGTTTTTATAACATGAAGTTATTAACTTTTTTAAACCTAGCTCTTCAAATTTATATGAAAAATAATAAAAAAAATTACTTATTCTTGGGTCGTCACAATTACAGTAAACAATTTTGTTCTTAAAGTGTTTTTTGTAATGTTTCAGCTCTTTTTCAATGTCTATGCGTTGTGTATATTGATCGTCTGCACCTTTAGATTTAGCTTTATTAAGATTGCTATTTAACGACTTATTATTCATTTTAATTTTCTATTTTTAAACTCAACAATACTGGGATACATATTTTTTTATAAGGTATTTTTTAAATGAAATCATCTATGGGATTTTATAGGATCAACTAGATGCAAAACTAGATGTTTTTGGGATAAAACAAGAAATGTTGGGTTATAACAAAGAAAACGCAAGTAAACTCTGGAAAGTTATTCAGGAAGCTGATGATTATTTACTTGGTTAGCGGGACACAATGGTTGACCTTTACTGACCTTGGTTCACAGTAGTTATGCGGACAATTTAAAATTCATTAAAAATAATTCGCATAAAGATTCATTAAAATTACCTCTGAAACTCGAACTAAACTCGAACTAAAAGAGATAAATCAAATGGTCTATTCTAGAGCTTTTTGATAATATTTAATCATGAAAAAGCTTTTTATAAAATTTATAACTTTTTTAAAGAAATTATTTCTAATTTTTTTTATTATTGCCTTATCGAGCTCAAATGTTTTTGCAGCCCCTACTCATGTCACCGAATACGATGTAGAAAGTGAAGAGGCTGATATTACAGGGATTGCATTCAATCCAGATGGTACCAAAATGTTTATTGTTGGTATTGGAGGAGATGAAGTTAATGAATATAGCTTAAGTGTAGGTTTTGATCTTTCATCTACAATTACAGTATTAAGTCCATTAGATGTAAGTGCTCAGGACAATGCACCACAAGATGTAGCATTTAACTCGGATGGTACTGTAATTTTTGTTATTGGAAAACAAAGAGCTAATATAGACAGCTGGTCACTAAGCACAGCTTATGATCTCTCAGGTGTTCATAAAACTAATGATCTCATAGCAACAACGGCGCTTGGGGGAAACCCAAGAGCTTTGAAATTTAACCCTGACGGAACTAAAATGTTTATTTTAAACTTTACAGGCAAACAAGTTGAAGAATATGCTTTGAGTACGGCTTATGATCCAGCTACCAAATCTTCATCTACCAACTATTCAGTTTCAGATTCTGGTGACGCCTTACAAGGAATGGGATTTAGTTCAGATGGTACTAAGATGTTTATAGTTTCAAGTGTGGATAACAATATTCACGAATATAATTTAAGTACTGGATTTGATGTTTCTACTGCCTCTTATGTTGGCAATTACGAGGTAACTACTCCTGGTGCTGGTATAAAAATATCGGCCATGGCATTTAGCTCCGATGGTAGCAAGATGTTTCATGGAGATTTTCAACAAAATGATATTGAGGAATATTCACTATCTTGTTACTACGGCGTTGTTAGTTGTATGGATCCAACAGCTGATAAAGATGATGTAGCTTCAATAGAATCACAAACTGAAGCTGCAAAAAAACTTATACA
>AZHQ01000024.1 GCA_000504605.1 alpha proteobacterium SCGC AAA288-E13 | reverse complement strand
CATGGTAATAAACGATGTTTAAAATTTATAATAATTTTATCATTCCAAGGAATTTAAAAAAATCTATTTTATTAATAGGAAACTTTGACGGTTTATCTATCTGCAAATGAAGATCCCCACTATCTACTAATAAATCGTCTTTACCATTGGGGTCATCTAAATTTAAGCCAAAAGGATTTTCATCATTTATAAATTTTATTTCTGTCTTACCTAAAATGCCATCTTCACCAGGCAATCTATATTTCCACCCCCATTGATAGGCTACGACTTCAACGTTAAGAGCATCTTCAGGAACTGTTACATATTTGTGCCAAACCACAAGTCCTGGGGCTAGCATAACTATCACGCCTAGTGTGGTTAACCAAGTAAGATGAAATTCTAATTTTTTATCTTCAGGCTTATATTCAGCTTTTCTATCTTTCTGATAACGATAACGCCATATGCAATAAGCCATGAACAAACACACTGCAATAAACACTGCTCCGGTTACCCAAAATGTAAGAAGGATTGTATCGTCCATCCCTCCCCAATTAGAAGCAACGGGAGTCCACCACCAAGGAGACCAAAAATGAAAGGCAACTGAAGCCACAACGATCAAAACAAAAATATGTGCAACTATTAACGGAAACATTTTTTTATGTATTCTTTACAATAAATATTGCAAATAAAACAACTCCTATAATTATTATGTGATTTCCCAAATCAAACCATCCAAGATCTTTATTTTTTGAATCCACAATGTTTTTCCACCGCTTTGGATTTTTTTTTAAAACTGAATTATCATTGTCCTTTATCCATACATATTTCGCTGAAACATATACCCACGACAGGTATAGAAATAATATTAAAAGACCAATAACTGACGCCAAAATTGTATACGAAGTGCTCATTTTTTACCTACAAATCCTATAATACATACCTGAATAACGCTAAAGATATACTAATTTTCTTGCGACATTTTTGTACAAAAATTATTATGAATTAAGCTGAAAATTAACAATAGTAATAGCCGCTATAGCTGCTGTTTCAGCTCGCAGTATATTGGTTGCTAAAGATAAAGGATATGCTTGATTAAGACTGATTATTAATTGTCTTTCATTTTCAGAAAAATCTCCTTCGGGACCTACGAGAATACATATTGGTCCTTCAATCTTTTTCCTTAAAATTTCTTTTAAGTTTTTTTTGTCAGAATTTATATCACAAAAAATTATACATCCATTTTTTGGAAAAACTTTTATAAAATTTTTTAGTGATTCAATTTTTTTTATTTCAGGAATTGAAAGTCGATTCGATTGTTCACTTGATTCAATGATAATTTTTTTAATTCTTGCAATATTAATATTTTTTACTATTGATCTTTCACATATTAAGGGAATAAATTTTTGAACACCAAGTTCAGTGGTTTTTTGTATCATAAAATTTAATGGATTTTGTTTTATTGGAGAAAATGCTAACCAAATTTTTTTTTGATTTTCTTTATATAGTAGTTCTTTGCGGTGTCTTTGGTGACCACGTACTTTATCTAAAATTTTTATATGCGCCTTCCCTTTATGGTAACTTTCAATTTTTGCATTCCATTCACCACCACTATTAAAAATAGATATATTTTCTCCTGGTTTTAATCTCATTACATTTTTTATATAATGAGATTGGTTTTTATTTAGATATGCTACTAAATCACTTTGAATTTTATCAGAAAAATATAATCTTATTTTAGAAGTCATGAAAAAAAAACTTTACATTATTCTATTCATTGTTATTAACTTTTATTTTTTAAATTATAGTACTTTTGCAGAAACTATGAAAGAACGACCTTATCATCACTTACCAGATGGAACATTTAGAAATCCCGAAGGAAGCCCTTTGAGAGATCCTAACATTAAATGGTCAATGTCAAAATTTTACAAAGAAAAAAAGAAAATTAAAATTAATATACCCGCAGATCATATTATCGATAAAAAAGAAGTACTAAAAAATCTTGAGAAATATAAAAACGATAACTATATTACTTGGATTGGACATGCTACCTTTTTAATCAAACTCGGCAATACTACAATAATTACTGATCCGTTATTTTCTAAAAACGCAGGACCTTTAATTTTTGGACCGGACAGATATGTTGATGCAGCAATTGAATTAAAAGATTTACCTGAAACTAACTTATTCTTATTAACTCACAATCATTATGATCATCTTGATTATAGAACAATTAAAAATTTTCCATACAAGAATACGAAGGTTTTAGCACCACTCAAACTTGGTAAATATTTCACTAAAAATGGATTCAAAGATGTAAATGAAATGGATTGGTACGATGAAATAAAAATTAATGATATTAAAATAACTTTTATGCCGGCAGTTCATTGGTCGAAAAGAACATTAACGGATACAAACAAAACTCTCTGGGGAAGTTTTCTAATAGAATATCAGGGCAAAAAAATATTTTTTGCTTGTGATACAGGTTATGGAAATATCTATAAAGACTTAGGTAAAAAATACGGTCCTGTTGATTTAACTTTTATTAATATTGGTTCTTATAATTTTAAGCCCTTATTTGATAAATCAATTTACCATGCAAGCCCAGAGGAAGCGCTCAATATTGGTCAAGATCTAAAAAGTAAAAAAGTAATAGGTATGCATTGGGGCACAGTAATACTTTCCCTCGAAGATCCATTCGAGCCTCCATTAAGATTTGAAAATAGTACAAATAAGTATGGTTACCATAAAGATGATGCTGTTGTATTTAAAATTGGTGAAACACAAAAATTAGAAGATTTATTATGAAAATAAAAAACATAACAGCTTGTGTATTTGATGCCTATGGAACTTTGTTTGATGTAAATTCTGCAGCAGCAAAATGTAAAAAAAAGCTTGGTAATAGATGGGAAAATTTTGCCAACGCATGGAGAACCACTCAACTTGAATATACCTGGTTAAGAAGTCTTATGAAAAAACATAAAAATTTTTGGCAAATCACTGAAGACTCTTTAGACCATACCATGAAAACATTTAAAATAAAAAAAGAGATGAAAAATGAATTATTAAACTCATATAAAGAACTTAATACTTACCAAGAAGTTAAAGAATGCTTAGATAGTCTTAAATTAAAAAAAATTAAAATAGCTATCCTCTCCAATGGAACGCCAGATCTTTTAAAAGGTTTAGTAGAAAGCAATAATATTCAAAATTATTTTGATGATATTATGTCTATCGAAAGCGTTGGAATATATAAACCTGATCCGAAGGTTTATGAAATGCCTACCAAAAAATATAATTGTAAACCTGAAAATATTTGTTTTTTAAGTTCCAACACCTGGGATGTTTCTGGGGGAGGAGTATTTGGCTACAACGCCGTATGGGTAAACCGATTTAATAAGGTATTTGATAAATTAAGCTATAGACCACAATACACTATTAACAACCTAAATAAATTACTTGAATTAATATAGCCTTTGGAAGAAAATTATTTTATGTCGACAATAGAAATTAAAAAAATTGTTAAGGCAATTGAAACATCTGATGGAGCTGGTGTTAAGCTAAAAAGAAGCATGGGAATTCCTGAATTTGATTTTATCGATCCATTTTTAATGTTTGATGAATTTGGTTCTGAAAATAAAGATGATTATATTGCTGGTTTTCCATCTCATCCCCACAGAGGTATAGAAACGGTCACTTATATGCTCAGTGGAGAATTTAGACACGAAGACAGCACAGGTAATAAAGGTGATTTAGGTCCAGGAAGTGTTCAGTGGATGACAGCAGCTGGAGGAATTATTCATTCTGAAATGCCTATAATGAAAGAAGGAAAGTTACACGGGTTTCAATTATGGGTGAATATGCCGGCAAAACTTAAAATGGGCAAACCTTCATATCAAAATATTGAGCCCAACGAAATTCCAGAATTTAAAGATCAAGAAAAAAAAATAAAAATAATAGCCGGAAAATATCATGATAAAATCGGTCCTGTAAAAGGTATTTCAGTAGATCCAATTTACATAGATGTTGAATTAGAAAAAGACAATATTTTTAATTTTATCATTCCTTCTTCACACAATGCTTTCGTTTACTTGGTTACAGGAGAGATAAAAATAGGAAATAAAAAACACGATCAATTGCAAAATTCAAATCTAATTTGTCTTCAAAATGGAAATGATTTGAATATTTCTGCTATCAAAAAAAGTAAATTTTTAGTCATAGCAGGAAAACCTATTGGTGAACCAATTGCAAGAGGGGGGCCTTTTGTAATGAATACTAAAGAAGAAATTATTAAAGCTGTTCAAGATTATCACAGTGGAAACTTTGTTCAAAAATGACAAGGGTTGTAAAAATTGAAAAAACTGGTAGTCCAGATGTTCTTAAAATAGAAAATATTGAAATTGGAGCACCAGGCCCTAATGAAGCTTTGATAGAAACGAAAGCAATCGGGCTTAATTTTATTGATACTTATCATCGAACAGGATCGTATCCGCTAAAGCTGCCCTCGGGAATAGGATTAGAGGCATCTGGAATAATAAAAAAAATTGGATCCAAAGTACAAAATCTAAGCATAGGAGATCGTGTTGCCTATGGTGGCCTACCTATCGGGGCCTATGCTGAAGAAAGAATTTATCCAAGTGATAATTTGGTTAAGTTGCCTGAGGAAATTAGTTTTGATGTAGCAGCATCCATAATGATTAAAGGGCTCACCACATATTACCTTTTGTATAGAACTTTCCCAGTAAAATCCAATGAAACAGTATTATTTCACGCAGCTGCAGGTGGAGTTGGTCAAATTTTTTGTCAATGGGCCAAAAGTCTTGGATGCAAAGTTATTGGAACAGTAGGCTCAGAGGAAAAAAAAAATATAGCAAAAAAAAATGGTTGTGATTTGGTTATTAATTATTCAAAGGAAAATTTTGTTGAAAAGGTCATGGAATATACAAAAGGAGTAGGTGTTCCAGTAGTTTACGATGGGGTTGGGGATAAAACTTTTGAGAACTCAATTGCATGTTTGAAAAAAACGGGAACGATGGTGTCTTTTGGAAATGCTTCTGGACCATTAAAAAATATTGATGTCCAAAAACACATACAACCAAAGAGTCTATTTTTTACCCGTCCTACTGGAGGACACTACTTCACAACAAAACAATTATTAAATGAAGCAGCTGATAAACTTTTTGAACAAATAAAGTTTGGAAAAGTAAAAATCAAAATTTATAAAGAATATAATTTAAAAGACGTAATACAAGCTCACAATGATCTAGAGGCTAGAAAAATAATTGGTCCTGCAGTTATTATTCCTTAATCTAGGTCAATTTTCATATCTGATAAATGTAGCTTTAAAGATTTTGTGGAAAGTTGTATTTCTATAATAAAAAATATAATTGAAATTATCATTGCCACACAACAGGAACCAAAAATTATTCTAGCTTCCAATATTCTATTTAAATAAAGCCCAAATACAGTCAGCAGATTAAATAAAAAACCAAAACTTGCAAAAATGATAGAATACCTTAACAACTTAATTCTTCCGTTCAAGCTGAGAAGTTGTTTTTCCCATTCCGAAGGAATATGTTTTTCAAAAATATATTCATCGTGTAATTTTCTTATTAAACTACTTAGAGTGTGAAACCGATTGGTATAGATACTCATCGTCAGCGGGATAGCTGGAAACATGAGTGCAGTGACAGTATAATCAATATTCATAACGAATCGCATTGATTATGAATCTACCCTTTGCTATTTACAAGTGAATTGTTGGATGACTAAAATTAAAATTTTTATTGAGCTTACTAGATTAAATAAACCTATTGGTTTTATGCTTTTATTTTGGCCTTGCCTTTGGGGATTAACACTTGCCTTCAATCAAACTAATGAATTTGGACTGTTTATAAATTATATTATTTTATTTTTTTTGGGCTCAGTATTTATGCGCAGTGCTGGCTGTATATTTAATGATATCGCTGATAAAGATTTTGACAAAAAAGTAGATAGAACAAAAAATAGACCTATACCCTCAGGAAGAATTTCAACGCAAGAGTCATTTGTATATTTAATTTTATTGTGTTTGATTGCTTTAATAATTTTAATTCAATTTAATTTTTTAACAATTGTTCTTGGTTTACTATCAATGCCTTTTGCCTTCTCCTATTCATATATGAAGCGGTTAACTTACTGGCCTCAACTTTTTTTAGGACTTACTTTTAATTGGGGCATTTTGTTGGGATGGGCTGCATTAATAGGAGAAATATCATTAGAACCTATTTTATTATACATTGCAGCCATATTTTGGACATTGGGTTATGACACCGTTTATGGCTTTCAGGATATTTATGATGATGAAATAATTGGAGTAAAATCAACATCAATTAAATTTAAAGAAAATTACAAACTTTTTATTGGTCTATGCTACTTTATCTGTGTTTTGTTTTTGATTATTCTGGGTTTCCTGGAAGAAAATAAAATGTATTATTTTGCATTCTTAATTTTTCCCATTATGCATCTTTTGTATCAAATGACTCGTCTAGATAAAAATAATTCGAATAGTTGTTTAATTATTTTTAAAAGTAATAATTTTTTTGGTTTTTTAGTTTTTCTAACCTTGATGACCATAAATATTTAAATTTTAATAAAAAATATGACTGACAAAGAAATTATAAAAAGATTGTATAAAGAATATGTTATTAGGTATCTTAAAAAAATTTTTTTAGCATTATTTTTTTCAGTCATAGTTGCCGTAAGTACTGCTGCTATAGCTTGGTTGCTTGATCCAGCAATTAAAAAAATATTCGTGGAAAAAAATAAAGAATTTATGTTATTAATTCCTATAGCAATAATATTGGCTTTTACGATTAAAGGAATCTCACTTTATCTTGTAAGAACCATGATGATAAAAGTTGGTGCGTCAATTCAAAAAGAAGTTCAACAAAATTTGGTCGAATCAATAATAAATGCAGACACACAGGTGATTGAAAAAAAACATTCTGGAAAATTTATAGGAAACTTGGGATTTGATACTGCACTAATTATTCAATTGGTAAGCACATCAGTATTGAGTTTAGTAAAAGACAGTTTAACTTTAATCGCTTTGTTAAGTTTGATGTTTTATCAAAATTGGAAGCTTGCTCTATTTTCGATTATCATGATTCCGCTTGCAACAATTACGGCAAAATCTCTAGGAAAAAGAATGGGCAAAATAACAACTGAACTTCAAATAAAAGTAGGAATAATCACATCTTATTTTTTGGAAATATTAAAAAATTCCAAAATAATTAAAACTTATCAAAAAGAACAATTTGAATTTGCAAGGGCAAATAAGTTTTTAGAAGAAACAAAAGAAAAAGGTCAAAAAATGGCAATCATTCTTGTTAGAGCCACCCCAATTATGGAGGTTTTGACTGGATTTATGATCGCAGGTTTAATTTATTACTCTGCTAGAATGGTCCATAGCGGTACTCTTGAAATAAACAATTTTTTTTCCTTTCTTGCGGCAATGATGTTGTCATATCAGCCTGTGAGAGCCTTAGCCACACTTAACATAGGTATAAACCAAGGTCTATCCGGAGCTAGAAGAGTTTTTGAAGTTATGGATCTAAAAAGAAAAATTGACGAAAATACAAATGCCAAAGATTTAGTAATTTATAAAGCAAAAATCGAATACAAAGATG
>AZHQ01000023.1 GCA_000504605.1 alpha proteobacterium SCGC AAA288-E13 | reverse complement strand
CTATAGACATGAAATTAAAAGAAGTTGAAAAAGTATTATATTTTGAAAGTTTTATTGTTATTGAGCCTGGATTAACACCACTTAAGAAAAATCAATTATTAACTGAGCAAGAACTTGTCAATAATCAAAACGAATTCGGTGAAGAAGCTTTTACAGCGAGCATAGGGGCTGAAGCAATATTAGAAATACTTAAGTCTTTAAATTTAAAGGATGAAAGAGATAAACTTTTTCAACAAGTTAAAGAATTAAAATCCAAAGTTGCAGAAGAAAGAGCAATAAAGAGATTAAAGTTAATAGACTCTTTTATTGAGTCTGGGGGTAAACCGGAATGGATGATATTTACAACTATTCCTGTCATCCCTCCAGATTTAAGACCTTTGGTTCCCCTTGATGGTGGAAGATTTGCAACATCTGATTTAAATGATTTATACCGTAGGGTTATAAATAGAAATAACAGATTAAAAAGACTTATGGATCTAAAATCTCCGCATATTATTGTAAGAAACGAAAAAAGAATGTTGCAAGAATCAGTAGATGCTTTATTTGACAACGGTCGAAGAGGTAGAGTTATAACAGGAACAGGAAAGAGACCATTAAAATCTTTATCAGAAATGTTAAAAGGTAAACATGGTCGGTTTAGACAAAATTTGTTAGGAAAAAGAGTAGATTATTCAGGAAGGTCTGTAATTGTAGTGGGTCCCGATCTAAAACTTCATCAATGTGGATTACCAAAAAAAATGGCACTGGAACTATTCAAGCCCTATTTGTATGCAAGATTAGATAAATTAGGTTTGGCTACAACTATAAAGCAAGCCAAAAAATTAGTCGAAAAAGAAACAGATGTAGTGTGGGATGCTTTGGAGCATATCATTAGAGAACATCCTGTATTATTAAATCGTGCTCCAACCTTACATAGGTTAGGAATTCAAGCTTTTGAGGCAAAATTAATTGAAGGCAATGCAATTGAACTGCATCCACTTGTCTGTACAGCATTCAATGCAGATTTTGATGGAGATCAAATGGCAGTACATATTCCATTAAGCTTAGAGGCTCAACTCGAAGCTAGAATTTTAATGATGTCAACTAATAATATTTTAAATCCATCTAACGGAAAACCAATTATTGTACCGAGCCAGGATATGATTTTGGGTATATATTATTTATCTCAACAACCAATTATCATTGATAAAATAGAAGGGTATTTTGTAGATGTTTCTGAAATTGAACAAGCTTTAGATTTTAATGCAATAAATATTAATTCCAGAATCATCTCGAGATTCAAGACGATTGATAAAAAAGGAAATACTGTACTTGAAAAATATACGAGTACAGCAGGGAGGTTTTTGTTAGCTAATATTTTACCAAAAAATCCAAACATTAAATTTTCTTTAATTGATAGAATATTATCAAAAAAGCATGTTTCTGAAATTATAGATCTAGTTTTTAGATTTTGTGGACAGAAAAAAACGGTAATCTTTTGTGATAAAATAAAAGATCTTGGATTTAAACATGCGTTTAAAGCAGGAATATCATTTGGAAAAGACGATTTAATTATTCCAGAAAAAAAACAAACTTTGGTAAATAATACTAAAAAAATGATCGAAGAATATGAAAATCAGTATGCTGAAGGATTGATTACTAGAGGAGAGAAGTACAATAAAGTAGTTGATGCTTGGTCCAAATGTACTGATCAAGTGGCAGCAGAAATGATGAAGAAAATTTCATCTCCTCCAAAAAATAATATATCTAACAAAACTATTAATTTAAACTCAGTATTTATGATGGTAGACTCTGGCGCAAGAGGTTCGGCTGCTCAGATGAAACAGTTAGCTGGTATGCGAGGTCTAATCGCAAAACCTTCAGGAGAAATTATCGAAACACCAATTATTTCGAATTTTAAAGAAGGATTAACTGTCCTCGAATACTTTAATTCAACTCATGGTGCTAGAAAAGGTTTGGCTGACACTGCACTTAAAACGGCAAATTCAGGTTATTTAACAAGAAGACTTTGTGATGTAGCTCAAGATATATCAATAAAGGAGGATTTTTGTGGAACTAAAAAAAGTATTGTCTTATCAGAAATTATTGAGGGAGGTAATATTTTAGTTAGTTTATCTGAGCGTTCATTAGGTAGAATGGCTGCTGAAGCTATCAAAAATCCAATTAATGGTGAAATCTTGATTCAAAGAAAAGAAATGATAGATGAGGAGGTTTGTGAAAAAATTGACTCAGCAGGTGTAAAATCGATTAAAGTTTTTTCAGTAATTACATGTGAGTCTAAAAGCGGAGTATGTGCAATTTGTTATGGAAGAGATCTTTCACGAGGCAATTTAGTGACTTTGGGAGAAGCTGTAGGAATGATAGCTGCGCAATCAATTGGTGAACCTGGTACTCAGTTAACCATGAGAACATTCCACGTGGGAGGAACGGCTCAAATTAAACAAGAGTCTCAAATAGTTTCTAAAACAAGCGGTATTTTAAAAATAATTAATAAAAATTTGTTAGAAGATTCTAAGAAAAACTTGGTTGTTATGGGAAGAAATACTCAATTGGCCATTGAAAATAATAAGGGTCAACAACTAGCACTTTACAAAGTACCATATGGTGCAAAACTTTTTTACCAAAATGATGAAGACATTAAAAATGGAGATAAAATTTGTGAATGGGATCCTTATACATTGCCCGTAATAGCAGAAAAAAGTGGTATAGCTGACTATGTCGACTTAATCGATGGTGTTTCATTGGCTGAAACAGTTGATGATGCAACTGGAATTTCTTCAAAATCAGTAATTGATTGGAGATCACAAACTAAGAATACAGATTTAAAGCCCAGGATTACCTTAAGAGATGAAAAAGGTAATGTTATAAAAAAAGCAGATAGTAATGAAGCTAGATATTATTTGGTTCCAGATTCAATTTTATCAGTTAAAGATGGACAACAAGTGTTAGCTGGAGATGTAATTGCAAGATTGCCAAAAGAAACATCAAAAACAAAAGATATAACTGGAGGGCTACCAAGAGTAGCTGAATTATTTGAAGCAAGAAAACCGAAAGAAAGTGCAATTATTGCTGAAAATGATGGAGTTGTTATGTTTGGTAAAGAAGTCAGAGGTAAATTAAAGATATCAATTCAACCAAATGAAGGAGAGCCTTCAAATTATTTAATTCCAAAAGGAAAACACATAAATTTTAATGAAGGAGAGAAAATTAAAAAGGGTGAATACTTATTGGATGGTAGTCCGGCTCCACACGATATATTGAGAATTTTAGGAGTAGAGGAATTGACAGATTATTTTGTAAATGAGGTTCAAGAAGTTTACCGACTACAAGGAGTAGCAATCAATGATAAACACATTGAAGTCATCGTAAGGCAAATGTTAAAAAAGATGGAAATTAAAGACCCGGGAGATTCAAAATATTTAAAAGGAGAGGTAATAGATAAAAATGAATTAGAAGAAGAAAATAATGTTTTGAAAAAAAATAAAAAAAGAATTGCCATTGGAGAAAGAGTTCTGTTAGGTATTACTAAAGCGTCTTTGCAAACAAACTCTTTTATTTCTGCAGCTTCGTTCCAAGAAACTACAAGAGTTTTAACTGACGCTGCAATAAAAGGAAAAGTAGATAAATTAGTAGGACTTAAAGAAAACGTGATTGTAGGACGATTAGTGCCTGCTGGTACAGGTTCTATTATGAATAGATGGAGTTATTTAGCTAAAGAAAAAGACAAAAAATATCTTTTAGAAAAATCAGCCGAAAAAACATCTGATCAGTTAATAATACAAGAATAACAGTTAATTTTTCACGATATTTATTATTGACAATTTAGCATTCACTTAGTAATTTAGCCAAAAATTTATGGTTGGAAGTAAGGTTGATTAACCTTAAACGCTGCCAAAAAGAGCAGGATTATTCATACTTTTTTCATCCAAAAAATATTATTAATTATGTCTACAATTAGTCAGTTGATAAGAAAACCAAGGGTCAAACCTAAAAGCAGGGATAAAGTTCCTGCATTAGAACGTTCTCCACAAAAAAGAGGAGTATGTATTAGAGTTTACACAACAACGCCCAAAAAACCCAATTCAGCATTAAGAAAAGTTGCAAGAGTAAGATTAACTAATGGACATGAAGTGACATGTTACATTCCCGGAGAAGGACATAATTTACAAGAACACTCTGTAGTACTAATTAGAGGAGGTCGGGTTAAGGATTTACCTGGAGTTAGATATCATATATTGCGAGGAAATCTAGATACGCAGGGAGTTACTAGTCGTAAACAACAAAGATCAAAGTATGGAGCAAAGAAATCGAAATAATTAGAATTTATGTCCAGAAAAAGAAAAGCACCAAAAAGAATTTTTTTAACAGATACAAAATATAAATCTGACTTAATTTTAAAGTTAATGAATTCAATAATGTACGATGGAAAAAAAACAATTGCTGAAAAAATTGTTTACGATGCTTTGGATAAATTACAATCAAAGTCCAAAGAAGAACCAATGAAAATTTTTAATGACGCAATAAATAATATTAAACCTACTATAGAGGTGAGGTCGAGAAGAGTTGGTGGAGCTACCTATCAAGTTCCAGTTGAAGTAAAACACAAAAGATCTCAAGCTCTAGCAATTCGGTGGTTAATTGAAGCATCTAAAAAAAGAAAAGATAAAATTATGTCAGATAAAATTTGTTTTGAACTTTACGACGCATATCAAGGTAAGGGTTCAGCAATAAAGAAAAAAGAAGATACACATAGAATGGCTGAATCAAATAAAGCTTTTGCACATTTTAGATGGTAATTAATCATGGCTAGGACACACACATTAGATAAGTATAGAAATATTGGCATCATGGCGCACATTGATGCTGGAAAAACTACTACAACAGAAAGAATTTTATATTACACAGGTAAAAGTCATAAAATCGGAGAGGTTCATGATGGCGCAGCTACAATGGATTGGATGGAACAAGAACAGGAACGAGGTATTACAATTACATCAGCGGCTACCACATGTTTTTGGAGGGAGCATAGAATTAATATTATTGATACACCGGGACATATTGATTTTACTATTGAAGTAGAAAGATCTTTAAAAGTTTTAGATGGTGCCGTTGCTATATTTGATGGTGTTGCTGGCGTAGAGCCTCAATCAGAAGCTGTTTGGAGACAAGCAGATAAATATAAGGTTCCGCGAATCTGTTTTGTTAACAAATTGGACAGAACCGGAGCGGATTTTTTTAAATGTGTTGATATGATAAAAGATCGCCTTGGATCAAAACCATTAGTTATGCAAATACCAGTAGGAATAGAGGATTCATTCAAAGGTGTGGTTGATTTAATTAAAATGAAAGCAGTTTTGTGGAAAGAAGAAAAATTAGGAGCTGAATTCGAATATGTAGAAATACCAAATGATATACAAGAACAAGCAAAAAAATATAGAAAAGAATTAATGGAAACTGCCGTAGAACAAGATGAAAAATTGATGGATGATTATTTAAATGGAAAGGAAATATCAGAGTCTGATTTAATTTTCTGTATTAGAAAAGGCAATTTAAAATTTGATTTTGTACCAGTGCTAACAGGATCGGCGTTTAAAAACAAAGGCGTACAACCGTTATTGGATGCCGTAATAGATTTTTTACCTAGTCCAAAAGATTTAGGATCAATTAAGGGCACAAAACCTAATTCAAAAGATGAAATTGAAAGAAAATTTGATGACAAAGAACCATTATCAGCTTTAGCTTTTAAAGTTGCAACTGATCCTTTCGTAGGATCTTTAACATTTATAAGAATATATTCAGGCACATTAAAATCAGGTACTGGAATTTATAACTCCACTAAAGATAAGGAAGAGAGAGTTGGTAGAATGTTATTAATGCATGCTAATAATAGAGAAGATGTTAAGGAAGCTAATACCGGAGATATAGTAGCTTTAGCAGGACTTAAATATACTAGTACGGGACATACTTTATCAGATGAAAATGATCCGATCGTTTTAGAACCAATGGAATTTCCAGATCCAGTTCTTGAAATCGCAGTTGAACCTAAAACTAAGGGTGATCAAGAAAAAATGAGTGAAGCATTAGGAAGATTAGCTAAAGAAGATCCATCTTTTAGAGTTACCTCAGACAATGAATCTGGACAAACTATTATCAAAGGTATGGGTGAGTTACATTTAGATATTATAGTAGAGCGTATGAAAAGAGAATTTAAAGTTGAAGCAAATATTGGTCCACCACAAGTAGCTTACAGAGAAACAATTTTAGGAAGTGCTGAATTTGATTATATACATAAAAAACAAAGCGGAGGAGCAGGACAATTTGCAAGAGTTAAGCTTGCTGTTGAGCCTCTTGAAGCTGGCAAAGGTAGAGAAATTGAAAATAAGATTAAAGGTGGATCTATTCCAAAAGAATTTATACCAGGGGTAGAAAAAGGTATAGAGAGCGTTTCTGACTCAGGAATTTTAGCAGGATTTCCAATTATTGATTATAAAGTAACAATTATTGATGGACTTCATCACGATGTTGATTCAAGTGTATTAGCGTTCGAGATTGCATCAAGGTATTGTTTTAAAGAAGTATGTACAAGAGCTTCTCTAAAACTTCTTGAACCAGTTATGAGAGCAGAAGTAGTTACCCCAGATAATTATATGGGTGATGTCATTGGAGATTTAAACAGTCGAAGAGGTCACGTTGAATCTACTGAAGCAAGAGGTAATGTAACAGTAATTACGGCTATGGTACCGCTTGCTAATATGTTTGGTTATGTAAATAGTTTGAGATCAATGTCTCAAGGAAGAGCACAGTATTCAATGTTCTTTGATCATTATGAAAAAGTACCTCAAAATGTTCAAGAAGAAGTTACAAAAAAAATGGCTTAAAAAATGGCTTAAAAAATGGATAAACAAAATATTAGAATTAAACTTAGAGCTTACGATAGTAAAATTTTAGACCAATCTACATTGGAGATAGTAAATACAGTTAAAAGAACAGGTGCCAATATTAAAGGTCCTATACCACTTCCAACCAAAATAGAAAGATATACTGTTTTAAGATCCCCACATATTGATAAAAAAAGTAGAGAACAATTCGAAACCAGAACACATAAAAGATTAATTGATATTGTAGAACCAACACCACAAACAGTTGAAGCGTTAATGAAATTAGATTTAGCTTCCGGAGTGGATGTTGAAATAAAGATATAAGGTAATAAATGGTTAATATTGGTTTAATTGGAAAAAAAATTGGAATGAGTAGGGAATTTTTTTCTACAGGAATATCTGTTCCTGTTACGATTATAAGAATAATGAAAGGAAGAGTGATAGACTTAATTACTAAAGATAAAAGAGGTTATGATGCTATTAGAATTGGTTTTGGAAAAATTAAACCATCTAAATTAACTAAATCTATGAAAGGTTTTTACAGTAAAAAATCAACAGAACCCAAGAAATATTTAAAAGAATACAGGGTAGAAAATATATCAAATTTTAAAGAAGGAAATGAAATAGGATTAGATATTTTTAAAGATGCAAAATTTGTCGATGTTACATCAAAAACTATCGGAAAAGGGTTTGCTGGAGTTATGAAAAGACATAATTTTGCAGGTTTAGGTGCTTCCCATGGAGTATCAGTATCTCACCGATCAGGTGGTTCAACCGGACAACGACAAGATCCAGGAAAAGTATTTAAAGGAAAAAAAATGGCAGGTCACATGGGGGATAAATTTAGAACAATGCTAAATCTGGAGGTAATTAAATCAGATCTAAATAATGATTTAATTTATTTGATTTTTCTTAAGTGGTGTTAATCCAGGCTCA
>AZHQ01000022.1 GCA_000504605.1 alpha proteobacterium SCGC AAA288-E13 | reverse complement strand
TGCCTTGAGCATATTTTTGATAAGTCTCATAAGAATTAACAGTCACCGCATGTTGTAGCATATGAATCAGCTGGCCTTGGTATTGGTGACTTTCACCGTTTTTTCTATATTTATAAATGCCGCCGATTGGAAGAATTGATACGTTTTTTTGAAAAGCTTTTTTATGTAGTTCTTTTATTTTTTTTTCGATCCCAAAAATACCTATGCCAGATATTCGAGATATCATACCTGGAAAATATTCAGCTACAACTGCTCGACTTAGCCCGACAGTCTCAAAATTGCATCCACCTCGATAAGCACTTAAAACTGAAATACCCATTTTAGACATAATTTTTAACAAACCATTATCTACAGATTTGATATATCGTCGGACGCATTTCTCATAATTAAGTTTGCCAAACAGTTTTTTTTCATATCGTTGGTAAATTGAATCAAAAGCCAAATAAGGGTTAATGGTTGTCGCTCCAGCTCCTAATAAAACTGCAAAAGAATGTGTATCTAAAACTTCTCCTGTCTGAACATTAATCGAAACAAAACCTCGAATGCCCAAATTAACCAACTTCGAATTTATTGCCCCAAATGCAAGGATCATTGGGATTGCTGCCCTATTTTCAGAAAGTTGTTTGTCGCTTAAAATTAAGTGTTTATATCCCTCTCGAACTGCGGTTTCAGCTTCGGAAGACAACTGATTCAAATTTTCTTTTAAATTATTTTGAACGTTAAATGTGCAATCTAAAATTTTTATGCTATCTCTAAAAAAATCCATAAATTTTTCATACTGAGAGTTGGACAAAATTGGACTTTCCAATACATAAATATTGTCTTTAGTTAAATTTTCAAAATCAAGAATATTACCAAGATTGCCAAAACGAGTTTTTAAACTCATCACCTCATTTTCTCTTAGTGAGTCAATTGGAGGATTAGTTACCTGACTAAAGTTTTGTCTGAAAAAATGTGATATAGGTCTGTATCTATCTGATAATACTGCAGCAGGTGTGTCGTCACCCATAGATCCTACCGCTTCTTTCGCTTCCTCCACCATTGGATGCAAAATAAGTTCTAGATCTTCAATATTCATTCCAGCTAAATATTGTCTCCGTCTTAACTCATCACCAGAATAAATGAATTTTTCTTTTGAAATATTAAACTTTTTATCAAGATCTATAATTTGTTTATTGTATTTCTTATAGTCTTTTGAGATATAATTTTTAATACTTTTACTATCATACACTTTCCCTTTATCTAAATTAACCGCGATAATTTGTCCTGGGCCTAGCCTTCCTTTAAAAACAATTTTATCGTTTGGAATCGGTACCATGCCAGTTTCAGATCCAGCAAATAATAGCTTATCTGAAGATACCGTATATCTTAAAGGACGAAGTCCATTTCTGTCTGTGGCTGCAATAATCCATTTTCCATCTGTAGCAGCAATGGCCGCTGGTCCATCCCAAGGCTCAATTGTGCTATTTAAAAAATTAAATAGATTTTGATGAACTCTTGGAATTGTTTTTCTTCTTTTCGACCAAGCGTCAGGAATGAGCATAAGTTTTACTAACGGAACTGATTTTCCTGATCTAATTAGTAATTCAAATACATTATCTAGAGATGCCGAGTCTGAATTGCCAGATGTAATAACCGGTTTTAACGATTCAATATCATCAAAAAGTTCATTGCTCATATCTTGCTCATGAATTTTCATCCAATTGATATTTCCCTTCAGAGTGTTAATTTCACCATTGTGGGCCAATACTCTAAACGGTTGGGCTAAATCCCAGCTCGGAAAAGTATTGGTTGAATATCTTTGATGAAAAATTATAAATCTGGAAATAAATCGTTTATCCATTAAGTCGGGGTAAAACTCGGATAACGCTTCTGCCAAAAACATTCCTTTGTAAATAACTGACCTTGAACTAAAAGAACAAATATAAAAATCTTTGAGATTTAATATACTAGATTGTTTTTCAATTTTTTTTCTAATAACAAATAAATCTCTTTCGAGATCATCTCCTGTCAAATTCTTATCGTTTGACTTAAAGATTACTTGTGTAATCTCAGGACGATTACTTTCAGCTTTAACTCCAAGAACACTAGTATTAATTGGAACCTGTCTCCATCTATAAATATAATAATTTTTGCTTAAAAGTTCCGTTTCGATCAATGTTTTGCATTTTTCTTGAGAGCTATAATCATTTCGGGGAAGAAAAATCATACCAACACAAATTGTTCCTTCATAATGTTTGCGACCTGCAAATTCAATCCTTTCTTTATAAAAGTCTGTTGGAATTTCAACTTGAATTCCGGCTCCATCTCCTGTCTTGCCATCAGCGTCTACTGCACCACGATGCCAAACGGCTTTTAATGCTTGTATGCCAAACTCCACTACTTTTCTTGACTTTTTTCCTTCTGTTGAAGCCACAAAACCAACTCCACAAGCATCATGTTCAAGACTTGGGTAGTATGCGTTAGTTTCGGTTAATTTTTTTAAATTTTTTTTATAAAGATTCATAGTTATGCTGCTTTTACATTTTTGCTCTGCTTATGTTCTAAATATTTTTGAATTGATATAGTTGCATCTCTACCATCTCTAATTGCCCAAACAACCAAAGACGCTCCTCTGACTATATCTCCTGCGGCAAAAACGCCGGAAAGATTTGTTTCCATATTTTTTAAATTGATCTTTATAGTCCCCCATTTAGAGATAGATAGTTCTGGGGAGTTAAATAATTTTGGTAAATCTTCAGGATCAAAACCCAAGGCATTAATTACCATATCCGCTTTCATTTCAAATTCAGAATTTGGGACAGGCTCAGGTTTTTTTCTTCCAGATGAATCCGCCTTACCAAGTTTCATCCTCTCTACTAACACTGAAGAAATTTGCGATGTACCAATAAATTTTTTTGGATTCGATAACCAGATAAACTCAACCCCTTCTTCTTCTGCATTATGTACTTCTCTCGCAGAACCGGGCATATTTTCTTTATCTCTTCTATATAAACACTTTACTGATTTTGCGCCTTGTCTTACTGCAGTTCTAACGCAATCCATTCCGGTATCACCTCCACCAATTATAATAATGTCTTTATTTTCAGCATTGAGTATTCCGTTATCAAAATTTTCTACTATATCTCCTAGGCCTTTCCGGTTGGATGCCGTTAAAAATTCCATAGCTGGAAAAATATTTTTTAAATCAGAGCCAGGTAAATTAATTTCTCGTGGTTTATAAACGCCAGTTGCAATAAGTATTGCATCATGTTTTTTTCTTAATTCATCGAGAGATATATCTTTTCCAACTTCAAAATCTTGTTTAAACTTTATTCCACTCTCTTTTAAAAGATTGGTTCTCCTTTCAACGGTAAATTTTTCTAGTTTAAAGTTTGGTATTCCGTAAATCAAAAGTCCACCTGGTCGATCGTATCGATCGTAAATAGCTATTTTATATCCTAATTTTCTTAGCTCTTCTGCACATGCTAATCCCGCTGGTCCTGCTCCAATGATACCAACAGATTGATCTATTTCTTTCAAAACTTTAATTGGTTTAATCCATCCCTTTTCCCACGCAGTATCTGTTATGTATTTTTCAACAGATCCGATTGTAACGGTTCCATGTCCTGCTCTTTCAATTACGCAATTACCTTCACATAAACGATCTTGGGGGCAAATACTTCCACAAATCTCTGGCATATTATTTGTGCTGTGAACTAATTCATGAGCTTCTTGAAGCCTACCTTCGGCAGTCAGCTTCAACCAATCAGGAATATTGTTGTGTAAAGGACAATGAACTTGGCAAAAAGGAACCCCACATTGTGAACATCTGCTGGATTGTTCTTTTGCTTTCTCATGAATGAATGCATCATAGATTTCTTTAAAATCTTTAGTTCTTGCACCACCGGTTCTTTTGGTTGGCATTTGCATGCCAACGTTTACAAATTTAAGCATTTTATCTGGCATAATATTTTCTTTATAAACGCTACTTTTATACCAATAAAAATAAGGCTAAAAGGCTTTTTAGGACAGAAAAACTGACCTATATTTTAAAAAACCCAATAAATAAGTGATTTATTTTGCATATCTGCCATGCAATACTATTTTAAATGCTTTCTTCAGTTGAAATTTTAATTCTAGCAACGATTCAAGGTATTTCGGAATTTTTGCCAGTTAGTTCTACTGCCCACCTTGTACTATTTTCACAGTATTACGAATTCAGCAATCAAAACTTATTAATAGATATTAGTTTACATCTTGGATCTTTAATCGCGATTATATTTTATTTTAGAAAAGATTTATTTAATTTTGTTCAAAACAAAAGTTTTTTAATCAAAATTTTATTAGGAACTATTCCGATAATTCCTGTTGGTTACATTCTTTACCAAACAGGATTAATTAATACTTTAAGAAGCTTAGAAGTTATTGGATGGATGAGTTTAATATTTGCTATCTTATTATATATTAGTGACAAGTTCAAAATCACAAAAAAAATTGATATAGAATTTACTAACAGATCAGCAATCATCATTGGTTTATTTCAAATACTAGCTTTAATACCTGGGGTAAGCAGATCAGGTATTACTATTACATCGGGAAGGTTCTTAGGATTTAGTAGGTTTGACTCAGCTAAAATTTCATTCTTCCTTTCAATCCCTACTTTAGGAGCTGCTAGTCTTTTAGGAATTTACAGTATCTATAAAGAAGGTAGCACTGAACTCAACTTTCTAGCAATCATCGCTGTTATATTTTCTTTTATATTTTCATATTTTACAATCGCACTTTTTCTAAATTTTATTAAAAAATTTAGTCTGAACATTTTTATAATTTATAGAATAATACTCTCTTTATTTTTGTTAGCTGTAGTTTATTTATAACTTATTTTTTTCGTAAATTGGCGCTAGTTGAGATAATAAAACACCACCAAGTATCAATGTGCAACCTATCATATTATTTAAAGCTAAAAATTGATTGAGAATTATCCATGCCGAGATTGCTGCAAAAACCCCTTCGAGTGACATTACAATAGCAGCAGGTGCTGCAGAAATATGTCTCTGACCAAAAAGTTGTAAAACGAATGCCGCACCTCCTGATAGAATTCCTGCATACAAAATTTCAAATGTTTCTAATTTGATTTTAGAAAAATCAAATTCTTCAAATAAAATGACTAGTAAGAAAGATAATATTGATACCAAAAGATTTTGTATAAAAGCAATAAAAAAAGGTAGATTAAATTTTCTTATCAGTTTTCCTATATAAATAATATGCAGTGCCCAAAATAAAGCGCCAATTAATACCAATCCATCACCAAATCGAATGTTAGCATTGTTAATATCACTTAAAAAATAACCTCCTATAACACACGTAAAAACGGAGGGCCATACAGACCAGTGCAATTTTTCAGAAAATAAAAAATAAATAATTATTGGTACCATTGGTACGTAAAAAATTGTGAAAAAAGCAGAGTTGGCTACATTTGTATAAAGCAATGAAACTTGTTGAAACACAGTTCCTAAAAATAAAAATACACCTACGGGTAACATAAGCTTAAAAAATTGATTTGGTTCAGCTTTTATTTGTGGAATTACTTTTGTTTTCTCGAACAATAAAACAAAAGGAGCAACAGTCAAAAAACCCACAAAAAATCTAACAGAGTTAAAAGTGAATGGACCTATATTATCCATACCTGTATCTTGGGCGATAAATGTCGTACCCCAAATTAATGTACAAGTTACCAAACAGATAAACGATATTATCTTTTTCATAGAAAGGATTATTATATCGCTAGTTTATAAGCGAAATCTTTTCCGAGGCTTTCTCTTAAATGCTTACAAAATCTCGCTCCATCAGCTCCATCTATTATTCTATGATCATAGGATAAAGATAAGGGAAGCATTGTACGAGTTTCAAATTTACCACCAATAAAAACTTGTTTAACTTCTGATCTACCAACCCCAAGAATAGCTACTTCAGGCTGATTTATTATTGGTGTAAAAAAACTACCTCCGATTCCTCCTAAACTTGAAATGGTCATAGAGCCTCCGAAAAATTCTTTTTTATCAATTTTTAGATTTTTACAAGCTTCACTCACTCTTTTTAAATCTGAGCTGATAGTATTTATATCTTTTCTATCTGCATCTCTAATTTTTGGAACCATGAGGCCATGGGGGGTATCTACTGCTATACCAATATGAAAATATTTTTTTAAAATTATTTTTTCATTAGCAATATCTAAAGAAGAATTAAAAATTGGAAAATCAATTAATGCTTTAACTAAGGCTCTTATAATAAATGATAAGGGTGTAGTTTTAACTATTTCACCAGTATGAATATCTCTTAGAGAATTTCTAAATTGTTCCATTTCAGTTATGTCTACCTCATCATGTTGCGTAACATGTGGAATTTCAGTCCAAGATTTTACCAAATGTGGACGTGCAATTTTTTTTATTCTAGGAATTGGTTGAATATCAACTTCTCCAAATTCAGAATGATCATATTTTTGAATTTCTTTAATCTCCTTTTCTGAAGCAATTTCTGGTTCCTTCTTGGCAATTACTTTGGTAAAAGATTCTTTAATAAAAGATTTAACATCATCTTCTGAAACTCTACCAGCTCTTTGGGAACCTCTTATTTTTTCTATATTCGCACCTAATTCACGAGCGAATTTTCTTGCTTTTGGACTTGCACTAATGATGGGTTTTTTTTTTTCAGACATGTTTATAATACTGTTGGTATAGGTTTGTTCTTATCTATCTTGTATTTTTTCATCGCTTCTTTTGCATACTTTGAAGAAATAAGTTGTTCTTTAGACAGTGCACTTAATGCATAAGTTACAATATATTCTTTATCAACTTCAAAAAAATTTCTCAATTTTTTTCTACCATCACTTCTACCGTACCCATCTGTTCCGAAAGAATAAAACGGTTTTGAAATATAAGGTCTTATTTGATCCGAGTAACTTCTGATATAATCAGAAACTGCAACAATCGGTCCTTCTCTTTTTCCTAAACATTTTTCTACATGTGATTTTTCTGGTTTTGTTCCTGGATTAAGAAGATTTTTTCTTTCAACATTCATACCGTTTTTTCTTAATTCATTAAAACTCGTTACACTCCAAATATCACTATCAATATTATATTCTTTGTTCAAAATTTCTGCCGCAGCTATTATCTCTCTTAAAATTGCTCCACATCCTAATAATTGAATTTTACTTTTTCCCTTATTATTAAATTCTTTAAATAAATACATGCCTTTAAGAATGTCTTTTTCGCAATTTTTAGGCATTTTTGGATGCTTATAGTTTTCGTTCATCACTGTTAAGTAATAGAAAATATTTTCCTGGTTATCATGCATTCGCTTTAATCCTTCTCTTAAAATAATCGCCAATTCATAAGAGAATGTCGGATCGTAACTTATACAATTGGGAATAGCTGAAGCCAATAAATGACTATGACCATCTTGGTGCTGCAATCCCTCGCCAGCTAAAGTAGTTCTGCCTGAAGTAGCTCCTATAAGAAAACCTCTGGTTTGAGCATCTCCAGCTGACCAAGCTAAATCCATCACTCTTTGAAAACCAAACATCGAATAAAAAAGATACACCGGTATCATTTCTAAATCGTGGTTCGTATAAGCTGTTCCCGCCGCAATCCAGGAAGACATCGCTCCTGCTTCAGTAATTCCTTCTTCTAGTACTTGGCCTTTTTTATCCTCTCTATAAAAGCTTAATTGTTCTGAATCTACAGGCTCATACTTTTGACCTTCATGAGCATAAATTCCGATTTTTTGAAAGAAACCTTCCATTCCAAAAGTTCTGGCTTCATCAGGGATGATAGGTACTAATTTTGGAGCAATATTTTTGTCCCGTAATAAACTTGTTAACATTCGGACCAATGTCATAGTGGTTGACATTTCACGATCTCCCGAAGATTTTAGCATACTTTCAAAAATATCATGGGAAGGTTTTTTAATTGATTTTGCGTAAGAAGTTCGCTCTGGTAAATTACCCCCAAGCCTCACCCTTCGTTCTTTAAGATATTTTATCTCCTCTGACTTTTCGTCTGGTTTATAAAATTCAACATTTTTGACTTGTTTATCTGTAAGTGGAATATCAAAACGATCTCTGTAGTAAAGTAAGTCTTCTTCTCC
>AZHQ01000021.1 GCA_000504605.1 alpha proteobacterium SCGC AAA288-E13 | reverse complement strand
AATACACCAAAATATATAGCAAAATTGCACGTACTTTATGAAGAATCATCTAAGGGAAATAAATTTTCAAAAGTTAAATTTTTATCTGCTTGTAAATTAATTGGTTTACTTGAAGAAGATAGAGAGTCCTGGAAAAGTTTTAAAAAATCTAAAGCTCATGTTGATGAAAACTTTATTAATCAAAAAATTAAAGATAGAAATAAAGCTAGAAAAAAAGGAAATTATAAATTAGCAGATACCATAAGAAAAGAATTAGAAAATAATGGAGTAATAATTGAAGATAAGCAAAATCAAACAAATTGGAAATATAAATGAGCAAAGAAAAAATACATATTTTTGATACCACTCTTAGAGATGGTGCACAAACCGAGGGAGTAACCTTTTCTATCGATGACAAAATTAAGATTGCTAACGCATTATCAGATCTAGGAGTTGATTATTTAGAAGGTGGATGGCCAGGAGCAAACGCTTTGGATACAACTTTTTTTAACAATCCTCCTAAATTAATAAATACAACATTAACTGCTTTTGGTATGACAAAAAAATCTGGAAGAAGTGCGGAAAATGATCCTGGGCTTTCTGCTTTGTTAAATTCAAAAGCTCCTGCAATTTGTTTAGTGGGAAAGTCTTGGGATTTTCATGTTGATGTAGCCCTAGGCATAACTAATGAAGAAAATTTAGAAAACATTAAAGAATCAGCAAAATTATTCGTTAAAAATAAAAAAGAATTTATGTTTGATGCGGAACATTTTTTTGATGGATACAAACGTAATAAAGAGTATGCGTTATCATGTATTAAAGCAGCCTATGACGAGGGGGCAAGATGGATTGTTCTTTGTGATACTAATGGTGGAACGCTACCACATGAATTAGGTGAAATTGTTTCAAAAGTGAGCAAGGAAATTCCAGGAAAAAATCTTGGAATACATGCTCACAATGATACTGAAAATGCTGTTGCAAATTCTTTGACAGCAGTTTTGGCTGGTGTACGTCAAGTTCAAGGCACAATTAATGGACTTGGAGAGAGATGTGGAAATGCAAATTTAATATCTTTAATTCCATCTATAGTTTTGAAAAAAACCTTTTCTGATAATTTTGAAATAAAAATAAATAAAAATAAAATTAAAACTCTGACAGAATGTTCAAGAATGTTGGATGAAATATTAAATAGAAAATCCAATAGAAGAGCTGCGTACGTAGGACCATCTGCTTTTGCTCATAAAGGAGGACTCCATGTTTCTGCTGTTTCTAAAGATCCTAAGACATATGAACACATAGATCCAAGTTTAGTTGGAAATATAAGAAATATTATTATTTCTGATCAAGCTGGCAAATCAAATATAATGTCAAGATTAAACAAATATGGAATTAAAATTGATAAAAATGATCCTAAAGTTCAAAATTTACTTAATGAAGTTAAAGATAGAGAATTTGTTGGATATTCATACGATGGTGCTGATGCTTCATTTGAATTATTAGCAAGACGACTTTTAGGAGAAATACCAAAATATTTAACAATTTCAAAATACGATGTATCAGTTAAAAAAGAATCGAAAGATAAAATAAATTCTTTTGCAAAAGCTCACATTTTAATTGATGGTCAAGAAGTTGTTTGTGAAGGATCAGGAAATGGTCCAGTTAATGCGCTAGATAACGCAATAAGATCAAATGTCGATAAAGTTGGAAAATATTCTAAATATTTAAAAGATTTGAAATTAGTAGATTACAAAGTAAGAATTTTAAATACTGGAACTAACGCAACTACGAGGGTTTCTATAGAAAGCACGGATTCAACAGGTAAAAGTTGGTTTACGATAGGAGTATCACCAAATATTATTGAAGCCTCGTTCAAAGCATTAATTGATAGCCTAGATTATAAATTATATAAAGAAAAAGCTCCCGCTAATAATTAATGAGCTATTCAAATGTTCATTTTATATTATTTAAACCACAATTAGCTGAAAATATAGGAGCTTGCGCAAGAGCATTAAAAAATTTCAATTTTACTAAATTAAAACTGGTTTCTCCAAAAACAAGTTTTCCAAATGAAAAGATTCTTGCAACAAGCGTTGGTGCAAAAGATATAATTAAATCAAGCAAAATCTATAAAAATTTTGAAGATGCTATTAAGAATGTTGATTGCGTGATAGCTACCTCATCTAGAATAAGAAAAAAAAATTATAATTACCTTTCATTATCAGAATTAAAAAAAATTGATTTTAAAAAAAAGATTGCAATTGTTTTTGGCCCTGAAGCATCAGGTTTGACAAATAATGAACTTAGTTATGCAAACTATTTGATAAAATTGCCAACGAATAATAATTTTCAATCACTTAATTTATCTCATTGTGTGATACTTATCTGTTACGAGATATTTAAAATTTTAAACAAAAAAAATAATAAATTTAATTCAAGATATAAAAGTAAGCCTATTAACAAAAAAAATCTTAATAAATTTGTTAATTTCTTAATTAGTTCATTAGATCAGATTGGATTTTTACAACCAGATCATAAACGCAAAAGTATGATACAAAACTTGCGAATAATTTTTCATAAAATGAATTTATCGAACAAAGAAATGCGGTTATTGCTAGGAATATTTAGTTCTTTAAAGGATAAAAAAGGTTGATTGACAAACTAAACGTAGTGATTATAAATCTTCAATTTAAAAATGACAAAAAGACTTAAATCAAAACATAAAGTAGATAGAAGACTGAAAGTAAATTTATGGGGGAGACCAAAAAGTCCATTTAATTCTCGAAATTTTCCACCTGGGCAACATGGTTCCAGCAGAAGAAAAGGCAAACTGTCGGATTATGGAATTCAACTTCAAGCTAAGCAAAAATTAAAATCTTATTATGCAAACATGAACGAAAGACAATTTAGAAATTGTTATAGAAAAGCAATAAAGAAAAAAGGAGATACCGTAGAAAATTTATTTCCCTTAGATGATTCTTCATAAAGTACGTGCAATTTTGCTATATATTTTGGTGTATTTAAGTCTTCTAGTAGTGGATGTAATATATCTTCTTGAAATTCCACTGAATCTGTTTTTTCAAATTGGCTATACCATTTATTTAATGTGTTTTGACTTTCTTTTATTAATTTTTCGTTCCAATCTAATGGTTGTTTGTAATGTGAGCTTAAAAGTGCCAACCTTACAACTTGACCATTTATATTTTCTCTTAGCTTATGAATAGCAACTATGTTTCCAAGAGATTTGGACATTTTTTCCTTGTCAAAAGTAACGAAACCATTATGTATCCAATAATTTGCAAAATTGTCTGTCTTGTTAGCGCAACATGATTGTGCAATTTCATTCTCGTGATGAGGAAAAATGAGATCTAAACCTCCAGCATGAATGTCAAATTTCTTACCCAAAAATTTTTCACCCATAACAGAGCATTCTAAATGCCAACCAGGTCGGCCTCTACCCCATGGTGAGTCCCAACCAGGATCATCTGTTTTTGAAGGTTTCCAAAGAACAAAATCAAGAGGATCTTTCTTATATTTAGAAACTTCAACCCTTGATCCTGCAACCAATTGTTCAGAATTTTTATTTGACAATTTTCCATATTCTTTGAAAGAAGAAACAGAAAAATAAACATGTCCTTCATTTTCGTAAGCATGTTTATTTTTTATTAAAATCGTAACCATGCTTATCATTTCTTTAATATGCTCAGTAGCTTTAGGTTCAAAACTGGGTTCCAAACAATTTAAATATTTACAGTCTTCATGAAAGCTAGTCGTAATAGTTTTAGTTAGCTCTTCAATACTTTTATTATTTTTTTTTGATGACTCGATAATTTTATCATCAATATCTGTTATATTACGCACATAAGTAACTTTGTTATTTTTATAAATTTTTTTTAGTAGACGATATAAGACATCAAATACAATCAGTGGTCTAGCGTTACCAATATGGGGATAATCATAAACTGTAGGTCCACATACATACATTCCTATTTTGTCTTTGCTAATTGGAACAAAGTTTTCTTTTCTTTTTGTTAAAGAATTAAATATTTTTAGTTCTTTCATTTTCTAATCTTAAAAATTTAAATGCAGTAATTAAGATGCTGCTCGAGCAATATTCTTAGAATATTGAGAATTTTTTTTAATTTCATCTGAAATTAAAAATGCTAATTCAAGTGCTTGGCTTGCATTTAATCTAGGATCGCAATGTGTATGATATCTATGGGACAAATCTTGTTCAGATATTTTTTGAGCTCCGCCCGTACATTCAGTAACATCTTGACCAGTCATCTCTACATGAAGGCCTCCGGCAAAACTTCCTTCCGATTGATGAGCTGAAAAAACATTTTTTATTTCTTTAACAACATTATTGAAAGGTCTAGTTTTGTATCCAGTAGCCGATTTAATTGTGTTACCATGCATTGGGTCACATGACCAAACAACATTTAGACCTTCTTTTTTAATAGTTCTAATTAATTTTGGTAGAAATTTCTCAACATTATCATAACCAAATCTTGAAATTAAAGTAATTCTTCCCTTTTCGTTCTCGGGATTTAAAATATTACACAATTGAATTAATTCTTGAGCTTTTAATGTTGGTCCACATTTTATACCAATTGGATTTTTTATTCCTCTACAAAATTCTACATGCCCACCATCGGGTTGTCTTGTTCTATCACCAATCCAAACAAAATGAGCTGAAGTGTCATGGTATTCACCAGTAGTAGAATCAACTCTTGTCATAGATTCTTCAAAAGGTAATAGTAAAGCTTCGTGCGATGTAAAAAAGTTTACTGTCCTTAACCTTCTATTACTTTCTGGAGTAATTCCACAGGCTTCCATAAATGATAAAGCGTCACTAACTTTGTCCTCTAATTCCTTGAACCTTTTTCCTTGTGAGCTTTTGTTTACAAAACCTAAATTCCAAAGATGAACCTTTTTAAGATCTGCAAAGCCACCTTGTGAAAAAGCTCTCAATAAATTCAATGTTGATGCTGCTTGTGAGTAAGCTCTAAACATTTTCTTTGCATCTGGTTTTCTTGCTTTTGCATTAAATTCAATTCCGTTTATGTTGTCACCCAAATAAGTTGGTAATTCTTTACCATCTTTAATTTCAATTGGTGAACTTCTTGGTTTAGAAAATTGCCCAGCAATTCTTCCAACTTTTGCCACAGGTAATGAAGCGGATGCAGTTAATATTAAAGCCATTTGTAAAATTAATTTAAATGTATCTCTAATATTGTCTGGATGAAATTCGGCAAAACTTTCAGCGCAATCACCCCCTTGTAACAAGAAAGCCTTTCCATCAACAACTTCTGCTAATTGTTTTGTTAACGACCTAGTTTCTCCAGCAAAGACAAGTGGTGGAAAATTTTTTAATTTTCCTAAAACCATATCTAATTGTTCTTTATCCTCGTATTCTGGTATGTGTTTTACGGGATAGCTTCTCCAGCTATTTGTTTTCCATTTTTTCATTCTCAACCTTAGAGATATATAAGACAATTTAGTAAAAAAACCAAGATTAGTCGACCTTCTGAAATTTATTCAACTGTAACTGATTTTGCTAGGTTTCTAGGTTTATCTATGTCACAGTTTTTAAACGATGCAACATAATAAGCCAACATTTGTAAAGGCAAAGTTAAAAGAAAAGGGTTTATATGGTCATTACTATTTGGAATATTAAATTTATATCTTATATTTTCGCTAATAATTTCACTATCATCATCAGTAAATAAGAACACTTTTCCACCTCTAGCAATAACCTCTTGCATATTTGAAATTGTTTTTTCAAAATATTTATCTTTTGGAGCCAAGACCACAACCGGTAAACCATCTTCAATTAATGCTAACGGTCCGTGTTTCATTTCTCCTGCTGGATAACCTTCAGCATGAATATATGAAAGTTCCTTTAATTTCAAAGCACCTTCCAAAGCAATTGGATAAGAAAAACCTCGCCCTAAAAACATGGTTCCTTTTGAGTCAACAAAATCTTTTGCTATGATTTGTATTTCATCTCTTTTTGCTAAAACTTCTTCGATTAAAGATGGTAAATTATTGAGATCATTTATATTTTTTATATAATTTTGATCTGTTATTTCATTTCTAACTTTAGAGATTTTCAAAGATAACAAATACAAAACTAACATTTGACCAATAAAAGCTTTTGTTGATGCAACACCAATTTCTGGGCCAGCATGAATTGGAAGAACAAAATCGGCGGTTCTGGCGATCGAGCTTTCCACAACATTCACTATTGCACATGTGTTTGCTTTATTTTTTTTACATAAGTCTAGGGCAGCAAAAGTATCCGCTGTTTCGCCCGATTGTGAAACAAAAACATAAAGATTATTTTTTTTAAATTTAACTTTTCTATATCTAAATTCGGATGCAATATCAGTCTCTACTGTAATTGAAGTAAGATCTTCAAATAAATATTTTGCTATTAAACATGAATGATAAGCTGTACCACATCCTACAAGCGTAATTTTATTTAGTTCATTTGGATTAATGGGGACATTATAAAAATTAATATCTTTTCTTAAATGATCTATATATTCCTTTAAACAATTTTTTGATGTTACCGATTGCTCATTAATTTCTTTAGACATAAAATCTTTAAAATCACCCTTGGTAGTTTTATTTTCATCATTTGATAAAGTTAATATTTCTTTATTAATTTTATTTTTTTCTGAATTATAAAACTCAACTTTGTCTTTAGTTAAAATACAAATTTCTCCATCCTCTAAATAAGAAATTTTATTTGTCATTGATTTAAGAGCATATGAGTCAGAACCAATATAGTTTTCTTCATGGCCATATCCAACTGCTAGAGGACTTCCTCTCCTAGCACCTACAACAATATCTTTAAAATTTTTAAAAATAATTCCAAGAGCAAAACTTCCCTCGAGTCTTTTTAGAGTTTTATGCACTGAGTCTAAGATGTCGTAATTTTTTAAATAATTTGTTAGAAGCAGAGTGATTACTTCAGTATCCGTTTCTGATTTAAATAAGTAATTTTTTTTTGTTAGTTCATTTTTTATTGAATTTGAATTTTCAATTATTCCATTATGCACAACAGATACAACCTCTGATGAGTGTGGATGAGCATTGATTTTATTAGGCACACCATGTGTTGCCCATCTAACATGACCGATGCCCAATTTTCCTTTTGATGGATTTTTAAATAAAATTTTTTCAAGATTATCAACTCGTCCGGAACATTTTTTTTCATTTATTTCACCATTATCTATAGTTGATAGACCTGCAGAGTCGTATCCTCTGTATTCAAGTTTTTTTAATGCTTCAATTATATTTCCAAATACAGGTTTAGCACTAGCAATTCCAATTATTCCACACATAAATTAATTTTTTTTATAATTTTTTTTCTCAATTTGTTTAGCTCTTGTTAAGGCTAAGGATCTTTTCCTAACATTCTTTGTTATCACAGAACCAGCTCCTACTACAGATTGTTTTCCAATTGTCACAGGTGCCACCAATGAAGAATTGGAACCGATAAAAGCTTCATTATGAATTTTTGTTCTGTATTTTCTTTTACCATCATAATTACAAGTTATTGTTCCAGCCCCTATGTTTGCAGACTTACCTATTGTTGCATCACCAACATAGGACAAATGGTTTATCTTTGTTCCGGCCCCAACTTTGCTATTCTTAATTTCTACAAAATTGCCGACTCTTGATCCTTTGGATAAAACTGTTCCAGGTCTAATTCTAGAAAAGGGTCCTACTTTTACGTTATTTTCAATTTTTGCACTTTCAATATGTGTGAATGATAAAATTTCCACATTATTTCCAATTTTTACGTTTGAACCAATTACAACGTAAGGATTGATTACGACATTTGTTCCAATTTTTGTATTTGCAGATAAAAAAATTGTCTCTGGAGCAATTAATGTTACTCCATTTGTCATAAATTTATTACGAATTTTTTCTTGCTTTTGTTTTTCTTGTAACGCGAAATTTTTTTTATTTTTTGAATTCATAAAAAATTATCTTTACATTACTAAATTAATTATAATAACTCACAAAATATTTCTTATTAATACTTTTTAAAATGAGTCAAAAACTAACAATTTTATTCGATCTAGATGGTACATTAATAGATACCGCTCCTGATTTAATGAATGCTCATAATCACGTAATGAAAAAATTTGGTTATGTAGAAAGAGAATTAAACGACATTAAAAAATTAGCAGGTCGAGGATCAAAAGTAATGATTAAAAAATCAATACATGAAATAGCTGGAAAAACTGGGAAAATAAAAAAAA
>AZHQ01000020.1 GCA_000504605.1 alpha proteobacterium SCGC AAA288-E13 | reverse complement strand
ATATTTATTTAATATAAGAAGCTATATCAACGCAAAATTAATTGAACTTGGTATTAAGAATATTGACCATATTAAAATGGACACCTTTTCGGATAAAGAAAATTTTTTCAGTTATAGAAGATCAAAAAAAGATAATGAGAAAGATTATGGAAGATGTATTTCTGTCATAATCATGACTTAATCAATAATTATAAAATAGTTTGAAAAGTTCTTTTAAAAATGTATAAGTTAATTATCACATGAAAGTTCTTTCGGGTAGCGGTAACGTAAGGCTTAGTAAAGAAATTGCCAAACGTCTTAAACTTAAGCTTGTTAACACAAATATCAAAAAATTTTCTGATGGTGAAATATATGTTGAAATTAATGAAAATATAAGAGGAAATAGTATTTTCGTTATACAATCTTCTTCTCATTCCGCTAATGATAATTTGATGGAGTTACTCATTTGTATAGATGCCTTGAGAAGATCTTCTGCTAAAAGCATTACTGCTGTGGTTCCCTATTTTGGTTATGCAAGACAAGATAGAAAAGTGGTGCCGAGAACTGCAATATCAGCAAAATTAGTTTCAAATCTGATCACGAATTCTGGAGCAAACAGGATATTAACTCTTGATCTGCATGCTGGTCAAATTCAAGGTTTCTTTGATATTCCGGTAGATAACTTATTTTCTACACCTATATTTGCAAAAGACATAAAAAAAAATATTAATACAAATAGTTTAATTTGTGTTTCACCAGATATTGGCGGAGTTGAAAGAGCGAGAGCTTTGGGAAGAAGAATTAATGCAAGCATAGCTATTGTAGATAAAAGAAGACCAGCGCCTGGTAAATCTGAAGTTATGAATATTATTGGTCAAGTTAAAAATAAAACCTGTGTAATTGTTGATGATATAATAGACTCAGGAGGTACAATTGTTAATGCTGCTAAAGCCCTTAAAGATAAAGGAGCTAAAGATGTTTATGCTTATATTACTCATGCAGTTTTAAGCGGTGATGCTGTTAATAAAATTAAAAAATCTCAAGTAAAGAAGTTAGTAATAACTGACTCGATTGATAATTCTAAAAAATTAAAAAAAAACAATAAAATTCACGTTGTATCTATCGCTTCTATGATGGCTGAAGCAATAAAACGCATCTCTAATTCGACCTCTGTTTCAAGCCTTTTCAAATAATTTTCTTGTTTTATTTCTATTGATAAGTTAAAAAACATTTCTTTGAAAAAAAATTTACTATGACAACTGTAAGTGCAAAAAAAAGAGAGACTAAAACCACTGGAGATATAAATAAACTGAGACTAGACGGATTAATTCCTGGAATTTTGTATGGGGGAAGTAAACAAAATCAAAAAATCAGTTTAAGTAAAAATTCGATTAAGATCTTGATTGATTCAGATAATTTTTTATCGAATATATTAAATTTAAATATTGATGGAAATGAAGAAAAGGTTCTTCCAAAAGATATTTCGTTTGATCCTTTATCTGATGAACCTATTCACATTGATTTATTAAGAATTGTTAAGGGCGCTAAACTAATTTTAGAAATACCTGTAAGATTTATCAATAGCGAAAAATCGCCTGGTCTTAAAAAAGGAGGCGTACTAAATATTGTTAGAAGAAAGATTGAATTAAGATGCCCTGCTGAAAATATTCCATCTGAACTTGTGGTTGATTTAAATAATACTGAAATTGGTACAAGTATAAAAATCTCTTCAATAAAACTTCCGGAAAATGTTATGCCAACTATTCGAGGAAGAGATTTTGTAATTGCAACTGTTGCTGCACCTACTATTGTTGCTGAACCTGAAAAACCCGCTGAAGAAACTATTGCGGAGGGTGAGGCTACACCGGAAACTTCTCCTGATGGAATTGAAAAATCGGTTGAAGAAGCAAAAGATCAAGGTGAAAAAGCAAAAGATCAAGTCGCTAGAACTGCAGAAGATAAAAAGGAAGATAAAACTAAAAAATAAATTGAAAGATTAAGAAATGCAATTATTAGTAGGTTTGGGCAATCCTAGTCCTGATAATGAAAACAATAGACATAACATAGGATTTAAAATTATAGATGCCATCAATAAAAAATTTGGTCTTTCTAAGCAAAAACCCAAATTTAAAGGTTTATTAACTACGGGAAAAATAGGAGATAAAAAAGTTTATGCAATTAAACCTCTAACTTTTATGAATAATTCAGGAATTTGTATTAGAGAATTAATCGAATATTTCAAAATTGATTCTGCTGATGTTATCGTTTTTCACGATGATCTAGACATAGACTTTGGTAAGGTAACAGCCAAGTTTGGCGGAAGCAGTGCTGGACATAATGGAATAGAATCAATCGATAAATCTATTGGAAAAAATTATTCTCGAGTAAGAGTAGGAATCGGAAGACCTGAAAAAAAAAATATGGTTACTGATCATGTTCTTGACAACTTCTCGGATGGTGAAGAAAATAGTATTGCAGAATTAACCGAAATTATTGTTAAATCTCTTCCTGTACTTATAGATAAAAAACTAAATCTTTTTTCAAGCAAAGTAAATCAATCATAAGATTTATGAGCTTTAAATGTGGGATCGTTGGTCTGCCCAATGTAGGAAAGTCAACTTTGTTTAATGCTTTAATTCAATCTAAAAAAGCTGAAGCTGAGAATTTTCCATTTTGCACAATTAATCCTAATATCGGAAACGTTTCTGTGCCCGATGAAAGATTAAATATTATTTCAAATATATCAAAGTCAAAAAAAGTTGTTAATGCAGTAATTTCATTTGTTGATATTGCTGGATTGGTAAAAGGAGCATCGAAAGGTGAAGGTTTAGGAAATAAATTTTTATCTCATATCAGAGAAGTTGATGCAATAATTCACTTGGCTAGATGTTTTGAATCCGAAAAAATACAAAATGTACACAAGAGTATTGATCCGATTAGAGATATAGAAATTGTTGAAACAGAATTGCTTTTGGCTGACTTGGAATCTATTAAAAAAAGATTGGAAAAAAATAAAAAAAAAACCCTAGATGAGGATCAATTAAAAATATTAAATGACGCCTTAAACTGCATTAACAATAATATTGATATTTTAAGTTTGTTAGAAACGCATGAAAAAAAACAACTAGATATTAGCGGATTGCTTTCAATAAAACCAAAAATTTATGTGTGCAATGTTGATGAAAATGGTCTTGTAAAAGGAAACAAGCATGTAGATGCATGTTTAAAAAAATATGGAAAAAATAACGTAATTATTATTTGTGCAGAAATTGAAAATCAAATAATGGAATTAGATCCAAAAGATAGAAAATATTTTATGACTGAATCTGGAATTAGGGAAACTGGATTAGATTTATTAATTAAAACTGGATACAATATTTTAAAACTAATAACCTTTTTTACTTCAACTCCTAAAGAGACAAGAGCGTGGACTATATCAAAACAATGTAAAGCAATTAAAGCCGCAGGTTTAATTCATTCAGACTTTGAAAAAGGTTTTATAAAAGCAGAAACAATTTCTTATGATGATTTTGTTTTTTATAAAGGTTACAACGAAGCGAAAAATACTGGAAAGTTAAGATTAGAAGGTAAGGATTATATAGTTAAAGATGGAGAAATATTATACTTTCGTTTTAGTACGTGACCAAATCTTTTTCATACTGAAATAAACCAGAACAACTAATACAAACAGATATAAAATCACTTTGAATCCCGTTTTATGTCTTGCTTCTAGGTGTGGCTCTGAAACCCAAGTCAAAAAAGTTACTACATCTTTTGCCATTTGTTGTTCAGTAGCTTCTGCGCCATCTGCATAATCCACTAATCCTTTATAAAGAACTTTTGGCATTTTTATTTTGTGTCCCGGCATATATTTATTGTAATAAACTCCATCTTCTATTTCAAAACCTTCTGGAGGATTCTCGTATCCTAAAATAAGAGAATAAATATAATTAGCACCACCCTTTCTAGCTTTAACTAAAACAGACATATCTGGAGGGTATGCGCCGCCGTTTGCGAATTTAGCCGCCTCAATATTTGAATAAGGCTTTATAAACTGATCTGATAATCTTCCTGGACGAGTAAACATTTCTCCTTCGCTATTCGGTCCATCTATAACCTCAAAACTTGCAGCAATTTTTTTTGCTTGCTCCTCTGAAAACTCTGGTCCTCCTTTTTCTGTTAAGTTTCTATAACTTAAATATTGAATTGAATGACAGCTAGAACACACCTCATTGTATACTTGATAGCCTCTTTGCAAAGCTGACCTGTCAAATTTGCCAAATATACCGTCAAAACTCCATTTTGTCTTAAGTAAATCTATTCTAGATAGCTCTTCTGCTGCCACACTAAGATTAATGAACATTATCAATAAGGGAGAAATACACAAAACCCTAAATATATTTTTAAACTTTTTTTGCACGATATTATTCACTTATTGTTCATTGTTTTTTCAGAAGATAATTTAGCTTCACTATCTAATACTGGATCAGAAATGCTCATCGGAAGTGGGTTGGTTTTTTCCTTAAAACCTAATAACGGCATTATCAAAATAAAATGAACAAAATAATAAATTGTAGCAATTCTACCTATTATTAAATACATTCCTTCAGGTGGATTGGCACCAATATATCCAAGCACTATAACGTCAATAACTAATATCCAAAAAAACACTTTGTACAATGGTCTAAATACAGCCGATCTAACTTTAGAAGTATCAAGCCAAGGTAAAAACATTAGAATAAAAACAGCAGCAAACATTGCAACGACTCCTCCCAGTTTATCAGGAACAGATCTTAGAATTGCATAAAAAGGAAGCAAATACCATTCGGGTACTATATGTGAAGGTGTAACCATTGGATTCGCTTCAATATAATTATCTGGGTGACCCAGTACATTTGGAACAAAAAATACAAATCCCGAAAAAATAATTAAAAATATTAACAAAGCATAGAAATCTTTAATTACAATGTAAGGATGAAAAGGAACTGTTTCTTTTGAAGGTTTCTTAATATCTATACCAACAGGATTGTTATTTCCTGGAATATGCAGTGCCCATATATGTAAAATTACTAGTCCAAAAATCAAAAAAGGCATCAAATAATGTAAACTATAAAATCTTGTTAAAGTTGGACTGCCTACTGCATATCCTCCCCAAAGCCATGAAGTAATACTCTCTCCAACTAAAGGTATAGCACTAAATAAATTTGTTATAACTGTAGCCGCCCAAAAACTCATTTGTCCCCATGGTAAAACATAACCCATAAATGCTGTTGCCATCATCAACAAATAAATAAGCATTCCAATAATCCAAATCATTTCTCTAGGTGCTTTATAAGATCCATAAAACAACGCCCTAAAAATGTGTATGTAAACCGCCAAGAAAAACATTGAGGAACCGTTTGCATGAAGGTATCTAATTAGCCAACCATAATTTACATCTCTCATGATATGCTCAACACTCCCGAAAGCTAGGTCTGCATGAGCTACATAATGCATTGCTAAAACTAAACCTGTGATTATCTGAATAATTAAAAAAAAAGTAAGAATTCCTCCAAAGGTCCACCAATAATTTAAATTTTTGGGGGTTGGATAATCATTTATATGATGCGCTAAAGTTAATAATGGTAATCTGCTATCAAACCATTGTCCAAGTTTAGATTTAGGTACATACTTTTCTTCACTCATCAACTTAACCTATTTTGATTGTATTGTTGTCTACAAATTCATATTTGGGTATTTCAAGGTTTGTAGGAGCCGGACCTTTTCTTATTCTGCCCGAAGTATCGTAATGAGATCCATGACATGGGCAAAACCAACCGCCAAAATCTCCTTTTTCTCCTAAAGGTACACATCCAAGATGTGTACAAACTCCTGTCATTATAAGCCACTCTGATTTCTTCACTCTATCTTCATCTTTTTGAGGATCTATTAATTCACTTAAATTTACATTTTGAGCTTTACTTATTTCTTCCTGAGTCCTTCTTCTTATAAAAACTGGTTTACCCCTCCAAAGCACTGTAATTGTTTTACCTAGTCCAACTGTGCTTATATCTACCTCAGTCGTAGCCAAAGCTTTAACAGATGCATCTGGATTCATTTGATCAATTAATGGCCACACAGCTGCTCCAACACCAACTGCTCCTAAAGCATAAGAGGCGGTAAATAAAAAATCTCTTCTTTCGCTAGTTTCTTTCTTTTGTTCTTTATCTACAACTTTAATAGAAACAAATACCCACGAAAGATATAAAAATATAATTAAAAGGACAATAATCGTTGTCAAAAATGCATATGATGAACTCATTTTTCAAAACTAAATTTATTTTTTTATAATTAATAACTAAAGTATCTAATATATATTTCTTTTATAAGAAAACATATTTTTTTCTACTACAAGAATGACACAGACACACTTTAAAAGCTCTACTCTAATTAAAGTTGCACTTTATGAACCAGATATACCTCAAAATACTGCAGCAATAGTACGGCTGTGTGCATGTTTTGGTGCTAGATTAGATATTATTGAACCTTGTGGATTTTTTTTAAGTGACAAAAGATTTAAAAGAGTAGTGATGGATTATATAAATAAATGCAAAATAAAATCATTCAAAGATTTTACTGCGTTTAAAAAAGATAAAAAAAATGAAAGAATAATCCTAATGACAACAAAAGCAAAAAATAAATATTTTGATTTTAAATTTAATAAGAATGATACGATATTATTTGGTCGTGAAAGTGCTGGAGTTCCACAGTTAGTACATAAAAGTGTAGATTACAAATTAATTATTCCAATACAAAAAAAAGCTAGATCTCTTAATATAGTTTCAAGTGTAGCAATTACTTTGGCTGAAGCTCTAAAACAAAATCAATGTCTATAAAAATTAATATTGAAATTAAAAAAAATTTAGCAAAAAACTGGTTTATTTTATTGCGAGATATCATTTGTTATGAAATTGAAGAATTGGAAAAAGAATTTGGAACAAAAAAAAATAAGATACCAAAAAAATTCAAATCTCAAATATGGAGAAAATCCAATAATAATGATGAAGGTGGTGGTGAATTTAGAATTTTAAACGATGGATTAGTATTTGAAAAAGTTGGAGTAAATTTTTCAGAAGTATATGGCAAATTTAATGTAAATTTTAAAAATAGAATTTTAGGAGCAAAAAATAGTCCTAAGTTTTGGGCTTCGGGTATTTCGGTAGTTATGCATATGAAAAATCCAAAAATTCCTGCAATGCATTTCAATACTAGATTTATTTCGACACAAAAAAATTGGTTTGGTGGTGGGATAGATATAACACCATGTATAAAAGATTTAAAAGAAGCTAAGTGGTTTCATGGAGAGTTAAAAATAGCTTGTAATCGTCATAACAAAAAATATTATACAAAATATAAAAACTGGTGTGACAAATATTTTTACCTAAATCACAGAAAAGAAATGAGAGGCGTTGGGGGTATATTTTTTGATTATAAAAAAAATAACTGGAATAAAGATTTTTTTTTCGTAAAAGATGTGGGAAATACTTTTACTTATATATTCAAAAAAATTATTAAAAAAAAAATGTTTAATACATGGACAAAAAAAGAAAAAGAAATCCAACTTTTAAAAAGAGGTAGATATGTTGAATTTAATTTATTATACGATCGTGGTACTCAATTTGGTCTCAATACAGGCGGAAACACTAAAGCCATATTAATGTCTTTACCACCAATGGCAACTTGGAATTAGTCTATGGATAAAGAACCAGTAACAGTTGGTGGATTAGAAAAATTAAAAAAAGAGTTAGATCATCTTAAAAATGTTAAACGTCCGAATATCATAACTGCAATCGCTGAAGCAAGATCACACGGAGATTTGAAAGAAAATGCTGAGTATCATGCTGCCAAAGAACAACAATCTCTCATAGAAGGAAGGATAGTAGAAATTGACGATACTATCGCAAGAGCTAACGTTATTGATGTAACAAAAATTGAAAACAATGGAAAAGTGATATTTGGATCAACTGTCGAATTAATTAACATTAAAACGAATGAAAAAAAAACTTACAGGATAGTAGGTAAAGACGAAGCAAATATTAAAGAAGACCTAATCTATTTTAGGTCGCCTCTTGGAAAAGGATTAATTGGAAAAAATAAAAACGACATAGCTCAATTGATCTCTCCGGCTGGAAAAAGAACATTTAAAATCAAAAATGTAAAATATATTTAGTTTTTAGTCTAATTTTAGAATATTTTTAATTTCATTTTTATCAATAATAAAATTGTTATCTATCCAAGATTGCTCTAACTTCTTTAAGGCCAAACCAAGTTCTTTGCTTTCAGAAAAATTATATTTTAATTTCAAATAATCTGCTGTGATCGGAAAAACTGGTAATCTTAATTTATCCAAAAAGGAAATGTGCTTTTCAACTATATTAACATCTATTTCTTCTGATACAAAGGTAAAAAAAATTAACAAGTCAATAATTTCTGCTGTATTATTTAAATAAGCTAATTTAATTAATTTTTGTTTATCTAATAATTCTTTGATATTAATTTTTTTATATTTGTTAAGTAAAAATAATATTCTGTTTTTATTTCTATTTGAAAATTTAAATTTATATAAAAAAAATTCACAATTATCTGAATTATCAATTAATAAAATTGAAAGAATCAAAGGAATATTTAATCTATTAATGATCTTATTAGGTATATTGTGTATAACTCTAAAACGATCATAATGCTTTAATTGTGGAAAAATGGTCAAAATTACTGAGCAAGAAAACCTGTCGTTAAATAACTCAAAAAAATTTTTTAAATTTAAAATTTTAAAAAATTCATCAAGGATTCTTTCTTTTGAAATTTTTGTTATTCCATTTAGACCTCTTTTGATAGCTTGAACGATTTCAATGTCATGTTGATGATTGCTGTACTGAGTATAAAATCTAAAATATCTTAAAATCCTTAAATAATCTTCTCTAATTCTTTCATTGGGATCCCCAATAAATTTGATAATTTTATTTTCTAAATCTTTTAGACCATCCAAAGGGTCATGTATTTCGCCTTTTAAATTAGAATAAATTGCATTAATTGTAAAATCTCTTCTTTTAGCATCCATATCCCAATCTGAAATGAATTCAACATTTGCATGTCTGCCATCAGTAGACACATCTTTTCTTAAAGTAGTTATTTCAAATTTTATATTATTAATTACAACAGTAATTGTTCCATGGGCTATGCCTGTTTCTATGAAATTTATATTGTTTTTTCTAAGAATATTTTTTAATTCTTCAGGATTTAAATTTGTTGCAATATCAATATCATTGACTGACTCTTTGTTTAAAAGTTTTCGTACACACCCTCCTACGAACATTAATTTATTACTTTTATCTTGATTTTCTAAAGCTGAAAAAATTGATTTTGCCTCTTTAAAATTTTTTAAATCTTGTAAATTTTTTAAGCTTTCCAAAGAGTTAGATTCTTTTTTAAAAGAAATAAATGATTTAAGTTTATCAAACATAAATGGCTGGGGCGCTAGGATTCGAACCTAGGATCGCGGTACCAAAAACCGCTGCCTTACCGCTTGGCTACGCCCCAAAATACGTTTTGATATAACATAAAAACTTTATATTATATAGTCTCTGCTTTTTCACACCAATAATTTGGAAATTTTTTTATTATATTTTTTTTAGCTTTTTGAGTACTTTTTAAATTTTTAAAATATCCTACACACGTTGAACCAGAACCAGTTAACCTCGAAAATATACAATTTTCCTGCTTTTTTATAAAAGTATTAAGAATTTTTATCTTCGGATGCAGTTTAAAAACTATCTGTTCAAGGTCATTTCTGTCTAACTTAATGTTATTTAAATCAAACAATTTTTGAAAATTTGAATTAATTTTTTTTTGATAAGAATTAGAGAATTGTTTATTCTTTGAATAAATATCCTTAGATAAACATTTTATTCCTGGATTAGCTAGCACAACATGTAATTTTAATTTATCTTTAAATCTCTTTAGATATTTATTGCCACCCATTAAAAAAGTATTTCTAATATTAAGTCCTAGTGGGACATCATATCCTATTTTACTTGCGATTTTGTATAATTTTTTTGATTTATATTAAGTTTATAAGTTGATAATAAAAATCTTATTAATGCGGCTGAATTCATTGAACCTCCTCCAAGCCCAGCACTGTGGGGTATATTTTTTTTTATATAAACCTTGAATTTTTGTTTTTTTAAGTAATTATTTTTTCTTAAAAGATTTAATGTTTTTGAGATGGTATTGTTTTTTAAATTAATATTATATTTAAACTTACCATAAAATTTTATTTGATCTTGTTCAGAGTTAATTTCTTCAATTTTAATAATATCAAATAAATTAGCAAAAGTTACTATAGATTGAATTTTATGTAATTTTGCATGTAATTTTTTTATTACTCTTAAAGATAGATTAATTTTGCAAAACGACTTAATAAGAAATGTTTTCATTTCTTATTCACGAATTATCTTGAATACCAAAAATCAATTTTTCTTTAATTTTATTTTTCATATCATTTTCGGTAGTTTCAAGATTTAATACATAGTTCCAAAAATAATTTGCTTGTAAATTTTTGTTTACTTTCCATAGTATATCTGCGTAATGATCGTTTACTATTGGATCGCGAGGCATAAGACTAACAGCTTTTTGCAAGAGTTTTTCAGCCTCATGATATCTCCCAATTAAATACATACCCCATCCTAGTGAGTCTATAATATATGGATCTTCCCTTTTTTTGTTAAATGCTATTTCTAGCATTTCAATAGATTTTTCTAGATTAATATTTCTTTCAAGCCATGAATAAGCCAAATAATTCAATACATAAGGTTCTTCTGGAACTAAACTTAATGATTGAATTAAATCATTTTCAGATTTTTCCCACAATTTCAATCTTTCATAACTCATTCCTCTTCGATGCAAAACCTTAGAATATAATGGATGGCCATTACTAATATTATTTAAAACCTTGGTATAGTATTCAATGGACTTTTTATATTTTTTAAAATCCTTATAAAAATTTGCTAAATCATAATAATTTTTTACAGTAGGATTTTCTAATTTGTTAAAACTTTTATTTAAAAAATTGATCGCAGATTCATCATTTTCTAATTTGCTCTTTATCCATACAATCCTTTTTTTAGCATACCAATCAAATACCTGATTTTTAGAATCGAATTTTAAATAAATTTTTTTTGAATTTTCATAATCTTCTAATTGAAAGTAATTTTCTGCTAATAGTGCATTATTGAATGTAAAATTAGAGTTAAGGTAAAGAGATAAATTTAAATAAAAATTTGAAAGTGCATAATTTTCCTCTCTAGCATGTAAATTGGCTATCAAATAAAAAAACTCGCTAATTAAATGATTGGGATTTTTACAATCAAATATTTCCTTAACTTTATCCGTTTTTCCTTTTTTTAACCAAGCTCTAGTTTGATGTAAAAGTATGTTAGTGTCTAATATATCAATATCTCTTTCCAAGATTTTTAAGGCTTCATTTCTACGATTTTTTGAAATAAGAAAATTAACATAAAAAAAATTGTACCTCGTAAAACTTAATGTGTTGGGATTAATTAATTCTAAAAATCCTGCG
>AZHQ01000019.1 GCA_000504605.1 alpha proteobacterium SCGC AAA288-E13 | reverse complement strand
GGAAGCCAGAAATAATGCTTATAATATAATTAATGAAATTGATTGGAAGAACGCATATTTTAGGAAGGATATTGGTTGGAAATATTTAACATGAGTAATAAAAAAAATCCGTTAGTAAGTATTATTATGGGCAGTCAATCTGACTGGGAATTTGTAAAACCTGCTAGTGAAATATTAAAAAAATTTTTAATTCCACATGAATGTAAAATTATTTCCGCGCATAGAACTCCTGATCGTCATAAAGTTTTTTCAGAAAATGCAAAAAAAAGGGGTATAAAAGTTATTTTAGCTGCCGCTGGTGGTTCAGCACATCTTGCAGGTATTACTGCTGCTCTCACACCTCTTCCCGTATTTGGAATACCCATGGAAAGCAAACTATCTGGTTTGGATAGTCTTTTATCGACTGTACAAATGCCATCCGGTGTTCCTGTTGCAACATTTTCAATAGGTAGTGCTGGTTCAAAAAATGCTGCTCTTTGCGCAGTTAGAGTTCTTGCGTTAGAAAATACTGGAATAGCTAAAAAACTTGACCAACATATAAAGGAAATGGAAAAAGCGGTGCCAAAAAAACCAAAAAATTAATATTAATGAATAGAGGAAAAAAAATATACGAAGGAAAAGCTAAGATTCTTTATAAAGGTACAAAAAAAAATACTGCCATTCAATATTTTAAGGATCACGCTACTGCATTTAATAATCAAAAAAAATCTACTATTAAAGAAAAGGGAATTTTAAATAACAAAATATCTGAACACATTTTTCAAAAACTTGGTAAGGCTGGTATCAAGACACATCTTATAAAAAGATTAAATATGCGTGAGCAACTAATACACCAGTTAGAAATCATTCCCATAGAATTCATAGTTAGAAATATAGCTACAGGTTCTCTGACAAAAAGATTAGGAATTCCAGATGGAACTGTTCTAAAAAAACCTTTATTTGAATATTGTTACAAAAAAGATGAATTAGGCGATCCATTAATCGCTAAAGAACATATACTTGCTTTCAATTGGTCCACAGCGGCTGAATTAAACTACATTAACTCAAGATGTTCTAAAATAAACATTTTTTTGTCAAATATGTTTAAAAAAGTAGGAATAAAGCTTGTTGATTTCAAATTAGAATTTGGAAGGTTAAAAAAAAATGGTAAATCACAAATAATGCTGGCGGACGAAATAAGTCCTGACACTTGCAGACTGTGGGATGTAGTAAGTGATAAAAAATTAGATAAAGACAGATTCAGAAAAGATTTAGGAAATATAATACAAGCTTATCAAGAAGTAGCAGAAAGACTTGGAATTAAGATAATTTAGTTGTAAAAATCATTCTATTTACCAATTCAGTTAACAAAAACCCTCCTAGCATAGATAATACAAAAAACACAGAATAAGTATTTAATAATGAAAGAGATGATATTGCTGGACCCGGACAAAATCCAACCATACCCCATCCAATGCCAAACGTACCAGAACCTATAATTAAATTTTTATCAATAGATTTCAGAGTAGGAATAGCAAAATTGTCAGCGAATAAAGGTTTGTTTTTATTTCTAAGTATAAAAAATACTGGAGCACTTACAATGATTGCGCCCATCATCACAAAAATTAATGAAGGGTCCCATTGACCAAATAAATCTAGAAATCCAAGAACCTTTTCTGGATTGATCATATTAGAAACGGATAAACCAACACCAAAAATTATTCCACTGACTAAAGAGATAATTTTAGACATTATTGTTTTTTATCCAATCAACTTAACTGTTATTATTGCTGTAATCATAAAAATGATCGTTGCTACAATAGATCTTGGCGACAAAAGACTAATACCACAAATCCCATGGCCACTTGTACAACCTCTTCCAATTTTTGTTCCTACGCCAACTAAAAAGCCAGCCGTAATAATTATTGGTAGCGACGACGTTATTAAAAAAGGAATATCAATTTTTGCAAAAAAATGCATAAAAAATGGGTCCTAAAACTAACCCGATTATAAATAAAAAATTGTCAGTTCTGTTTTGTTTTGAAACAAGAGTAGCATTTACAATACCGCTAATTCCCGCTAGTCGACCGTTTCCAATAAAAAATACTATTACAGCAAAGCCAATTATTATTCCTCCTATAAAAGCAGATTGCGGTGTAAAATTTACAATATTCATATTAATTTTGTTCAACAAAGCAACAAAGTACGGGGTGGAAGATCATAATTTAACCACCACCAAATTCCGAGCATGGAGCACTTAATAATTGTTTTTTATCATTATCTTCTAATAAATCTGATTTAAGCTTCTCAAGCGGATTATAAACTATACCATATCGCGAGTGGTCAATGTAACCCAGTCCTATAAAAAAACAAAAAACTACTACAAAAATTATCAATTTCATGAATAAAACCACCTTCTTGCTTTAACTCCAAAATAGGCTCCAATGAAAGCAAACAAAAACCAAGTCCAACCATGTAAACTGCCAGAGGCAATACCACTGAATAAAGCTCCAATGTTGCAACCAAAAGCAAGACGAGCTCCAAAACCCATTAAAAAACCTCCTATAATTGCAGCTAATACGATTTTATAATTAAGCTTAGTTTTTTTACTAAATGATCCCACGAGACTCGAGGCGATTAAAGCGCCTAAAATAATTCCAATGTTGGATATTGAGGTATGATCAGCAAAAATACTATTTTTAAGAGCAATTTTAGGATACTCAAAAGTCCAGAAAGTCCAACTTGCAACATCAATTCCAATAAAGTCGGCAATTTTAGCTCCCCATAAACCAAAAGCAAAGGTTACAGACCATGGGTGACCAGCAATGTTTAGCATTAAGAAATTCAGTATTGCTAAAAGAATCGCTCCAAGAAATAAAGGCCAAGGGCCTTTGATTGCATTAAAACCATTGGATATAAAAATATCACTGTGGTTAATCACTGTATTTTTTTTTTTATCAATAAAAGAACACAGTATGTATAAAAGACCAATAAATATAATTTGTATTAACACTGTATTAATAATTCCAAATTTTTCGAGTAAAGATATGTTTCCCAAAGAAGGTAAATCTAGCCAAAATGTAAAATTATAAGTTCCAACCAATGAACCAACTATAAAGAAAATTAGAGTTATAAACATTTTTGTATTACCCCCGCCCAAGGTAAACAGAGTGCCAGAACCGCATCCTCCTGCAAGTTGCATAGCAAAACCAAAAATAAACGAACCTATAATTACAGAAACATTTGTGGGAGCTATAGATCCTATAATTGGATTGCCATAGAATATACTTTTTGAATTTACAAATCCGGAGAATAAGAGAATTGCAAATGCCAACATTAAAAATTGTGCTCTAAGGGCACTGCTATCAGATCGTTCTATAAAGTTTCTCCATCCACCAGTAAATCCAAACGAAGCGTGATATAAAGTAAGTCCCAACAACAGACCTATTAGAAATATCAAAGAATGTTGGAAGTTAATTATCTGTTTGAAAAAATATACTAAAAAAGTCGAACTGACTAAACCAAATGAAAGTACGAAAAAATCAGTTTTTTTTGTTTGTATCATATTGAAAAGTTATATGATTTATTTAGATCAGAAAAGGAGGAGGCAAAACTTAATAAAATAACGAGGAATACGTCCTCCCCCTTTTTCTGACTATAGCTAATTTCTCAAATTAGCCTGTTATAACTTCTCTATTAGGATCAAATGTCCAATCGACCATAGAGCCGTCGTAGTTCTTAACATTTGGTTCTTTAGCTATTTCACTTAAAGCAAACCATGGTATGGAAGCCCAGTGCCCTGTGTTACAGTAGGATATGTAGCCGTCTTTACCATTCAAGCCCGCTTGTGAAATTAGTATCTTAATTTCCTCTACCGATTTAAAGGTACCATCTTCGTTAACCAAAGTTTGTTGTTCTAAGTTAAAAGAATTTTTAATTCTTCCTGCTCTTAAAGCTTGCTTCTTTTTCTTTTCTCCAACAAAGAAAGCAGCAGGTCTGGCATCAATCAAGCCAATGTTAGTATTCTCGATAACTTTAATAACGTCGTCAGCATTAGCATAATACTTGTTAGTATAGTTAGCTATAAACTTTGCGAGTTTTGGATTATGTTCGCCAGTTTCAATTTTAAAACCTGAAGACTCCCAAGCTTTATAACCACCATTTAAGATGGATACTTCGTCATGGCCCAAAGTTTTAAACGTCCAATAGACTCTTGAGGCACTGCCAAAATCACTTGAACTAACTCCGCCGTAAACGACGATTACATGATTTTTATTACCAATTCCAAGACTACCGATTAACAGTTCAAGATCTTTAACGGGTGGCAATTGTCCGATAATTCCATCAACTTCTGTTCTCCAACCATCTTGAAGATAATCCGAATATATGGAACCTGGAATATGACCTTGTGTGAACGTTTCATAAGAACCTTTATCGATTTTGTTTCGAATATCCAAAACAAAAACTTCCTTATTTTTTAAATTATCATTCAACCATTTTGTATCTACTAATGGTTCTGCTGCAAAAGCAGTAAAACTAAAAATAATAAAGAAAAAGATCGTTACTAGTATTTTTTTCATTTTTTCTCCTTTTTAGTGCTTCGACATATGTCGGGTGCACAATACAGTTAAATTACCCAGTTCTTTGATGAAAAAATGATTTCCAAAAAAAAACCACCTGCTGAAGCGGTGGTTATAAATCGCTTTAGCAGGAATTTTTAAAGCGCCCGCAATCTGATGCAACTCAGCACTATTCGACGAGATTTGTAGGATATAATTCTAATAAAGTAAAATTTTTTAGGAAAATAAGTTAAAATTTATCAAAATATTGCTATTTTATAGATAAAAAATCTATATTATTATATAATTCTAGAATAAAACATTATGGATGATATAGATAAGAAAATTTTATCACTATTACAAACCAATGCTGACATACCCGTTGCCGAATTGTCAAAAAAGGTGAATTTATCATCAACGCCTTGCTGGCTAAGAATAAATAAACTTTACAAGCAAGGATACATTAAAAAAAAAGTAGCCGTTATTGACCGAGCGAAAATAAATCTTTCTACTGTGGCTTTTGTTCAAATCAGAACAAGTCAACATAATATGACATGGTCAAAAAAATTTATAGAAGGCGTTAAAGAAATGGATGAGGTGGTAGAATTTTATCGATTAAGTGGAACAACTGATTATCTCTTAAAAGTATTGGTTCCAAGTATAGATAAATTTGATGAGTTTTATAAAAAACTGACCGATAAAATAGATCTATCGGATGTTACAACAAGTTTTTCCATGGAAGAACTTAAACAAACCAGCAATCTTCCGTTACATTACATATGATGAACGAGTATATAAAATCTATTATGGATCGAGATCCTGCGGCCAAATCTAAGCTAGGTATTATCCTAACTTATCCTGGGGTAAAAGCAATTTTTTTTCATCGAATAGCAAATTTTTTTTCTAAAGCCGGACTTACTTTAATTGCAAGAATTGTTTCCCAATCTTCGAGATTTTTAACTGGAATAGAAATACATCCGGCGGCAAAGATTGGAAAAAACTTTTTTATTGATCATGGAATGGGTGTAGTAATTGGAGAAACTTCCGAAATTGAAGATAATGTAACACTTTATCACTCTGTTACTCTTGGAGGGATATCACCCAGTATTAATTCAGACGGACAAAGAGGAACTAAACGTCATCCAACCTTAAAAAATAATGTTGTGGTGGGATCTGGAGCGCAAGTTTTAGGACCAATCATAGTTGGAGAATTTGCTAAAATTGGTGCAAATGCTGTGGTCACACGTGATGTACCAGAGCACGCTATCATGGTTGGGATTCCTGCAAAAAATATTAGAACTAAACCTGAGATTAAAGATACTTCATTCAAACCCTATGGGATTATTGATGAAGATGATATTCCTGCTTGTTAAGGATATAAAATTTATGGTTCATAGCTAAATGAAAAATACATTTAATAATTTCGTTAATGGCATAGGAAATACACCTCTCATTAGATTAAATGGTCCTTCAGAATTAACCGGTTGTAATATTTATGGAAAAGCTGAATTTTTAAATCCTGGCGGTTCAGTTAAAGATAGAGCGGCATGGGCCTTGATCAAAGATGCAGAGGAAAAAAAATTAATCTCCAAAGGAGGAACTATTGTCGAAGGAACTGCAGGAAATACTGGAATTGGATTATGTTTAATTGGAAATTCCAGAGGTTACAAAACTATTATTGTAATGCCCGAAACCCAAACTCAAGAAAAAAAAGATATTCTCAAGTCTATTGGTGCCGACTTACGTTTAGTTCCGGCAAAACCTTATAAGGATCCAAATAATTATGTAAAGTATTCAGGTAAACTTGCAGAAGATTTAAAAAAGGAACATTCACAAGGTGTATTTTGGGCAAATCAATTCGATAATATTGCTAATTATAAAGGTCATTACGAAACAACAGGCCCAGAGATTTGGGATCAAACAGAAGGTAAAGTTAATGCTTTTATTTGTGCCTCGGGAACGGGAGGAACTATCGCTGGTGTGGGTAAAGCTCTTAAGGAAAAAAATAAAAATATTAAAATTGTCTTATCGGATCCAAAAGGATCTGCTCTTTATAATCACATCAAACATGGTGAATTAAAAATAGAAGGAAAATCAATTACTGAAGGTATAGGCTCTAGTCGTGTGACTAAAAATTTCGAACAAGCTCCAATTGATGATGCATATTCCATTAATGATCATGATGCATTAACAGTCTTATTTGAATTGCTGGAAAAAGAAGGTTTAAGTTTAGGCACAAGCACAGGAATTAATGTTGCTGGTGCTATAAAATTAGCAAAAGATTTAGGTCCCAATCATACCATTGTAACAATTCTGTGTGATAAATCTGATATATATCGTAGCAAGATATTTAATAAGAAATTTTTAACTGAGAAAGGACTTCCTTACCCAAAGTGGTTATAATCAATAATTAAACATTCGTTTTAAATTGTCTTTTTTTAAAAAAAGAATATATAATATATCAAAACAACTATAGTGAAGGATGCTGAATTAGTATGGATATACAAACAGAAATTACTCCTAACCCTTCTAGTTTGAAATTTTTGCCAGGAAAAATTGTAATGGAAAAGGGAACGGCCGATTTTCGCAATGTGGAGGAAGCGAAGCGTTCTCCGTTCGCTTTAAATTTATTCAAAATTGATGGCGTCAAGGGAGTTTTTTTTGGTTCAGATTTTATTTCAATTACAAAAAATGATAATCATGAATGGCAAACGCTCAAGCCTTCAATTTCTGAAACTATTATAGAGTACTATAAATCAGGGACCGCTATCATGCCTCAAGGTGAAGAGGATAAAACTAGTGCAAGTGATACCGAAGATAATGAAGCAGTGATTAAAATAAAAGAAATATTAGATACTAAAGTGAGACCTGCCGTTGCAAAGGATGGTGGAGATATTACTTTTCAAAGTTTTGATAACGGCATTGTCTATCTTCATATGAAGGGATCTTGTTCTGGCTGCCCAAGTTCTACAGCAACCTTAAAAGCGGGCATTGAAAATATGCTCAAACACTATGTTCCTGAAGTGCGCGAGGTACGACCGATAGCTTAAAATAGCAATCATGAAACTATTAGAATGTATAGTCCGTGCTATAATTAATTTTTTTGCTTATCTAATCTTGTCGCTTATAGCGATTTACTGTTTAATTTTCATTGCTAATTTTTTTGCAGGTCAAACGTATACTCTAACTCACGGGGAATATTTTCTAGTTTGGATTGTAATGGCAATTTTCATCAGACAAGTCAGCGGGGATATTTCCGTATTATTTTTCAAAAAATCTGAAAAAGAATAATCAATTTAAATAGAAACAGTTTCAGGCAGATTGTTAATCATCATAACCGTCCTCAAGTTTTTTTAATACTTCTAGCTTTTGTTCTCGAGTCATAATCCACCAATCTTGCAATTCCTGTTTGCTTCTATGGCATCCAATGCAAAATTCTTCTTCTTCATCATACGTGCAAACCTTAGATAAATCTTTTTTAATTAAGTAGATTTTCTTTCCAAAACTTAAGGTACTTCTTTCTGAACGATCCCCATTTATTTCCACCTTCGTGAGCACCTGTGCGAATACATTGTTCGGCATAGTAAGCGTCCCAGTTTTTTACAAGAAACATTTGTTTATCTTCTTTGAAAAGTTTGTGAAATTCTTCTTCAGATTTAACTTCACCATGTTTTATCATAAGATCCATCTGTTCCTTATTCCAGCTTCCATCATTTTCTGTATAGTAAGGAGGACAATCATGAAAGGTTTGTGGTCTTGAATCTTTTTCAACTTCATAACCAGCAAGGAATCCATGATGCCATCCTTTTTTAACTGTTATTTCTATATCTCCTCCATTTGCTTTAATTTTTTCGCCCATCTCTACACATGGTTCTGCTCGTGTATAGTCATCCTTACCGCCTAGAACCATCCAGGTTTTAGTTTCTTTTATCGGCTGAGGATTTCTAAACATTCCTATACTCCAACAATCTGGAGATCTAGGTTGTGCAGCAGCAAAATATAAATCTTTACTCACAAGCGCATCTCTTAATTTTTTTTTCAGAAATCATAAGTGAAATTATCCCACCTCGTGAATAACCAGAAATACCAACTTTTTTTATATTAATTTTTGGATCTTTTGATAAATGTTCAAGCGCCATAAATGCATCAATATAAGTTGACCAATGTGTTGCTTGTTGCTGATCTGCGTATGTATTTATTACATTTCTTCCAGAAAAATTATCTAAGTACATTACCGCTATTCCCATTTTCAGCAATGGCTTTTGCTGAGTCCTTAAATATCTATACCATTTATTGTAAAATTGACCAGGTCCACCACTTGAATGAACTAATATTAAAACTGGGAATGGACCTTCGCCCTTAGGATATGTAATTAACGCATCCACCTTGACTGGTCTATCTTTATATCGACCTTCTTTTATAACCAAATAATCTTCCGCATTATATGATTGAATTTTTATCAACTCACCATTTTTATGAGTTTTATATTTTTCATTTAATTCTTTTAATGGGGATCTAAATCCCGCAAATGCAGAATTTGCAATTAATAAACAAATTATAATTAAGAATATTTTTTTCATAATAAAATCCTATCAAAAGNTGTTCTCGAGTCATAATCCACCAATCTTGCAATTCCTGTTTGCTTCTATGGCATCCAATGCAAAATTCTTCTTCTTCATCATACGTGCAAACCTTGATACATGGAGAGTCTACAGTTTTATCTACTAGTTTGTGTGCAAGTTTGTATTTCTTTTTATCTTCAGTTGTTGCTACCATTTTCCAATCAACACTATAATTAACCATTCATTTTAAATTGTTTTTTTATATCGCGATTAACGCTTGATCTAAGTCATTTTTGATATCTTCAAAATCTTCTAGACCAATTGAAAGTCTAACCAAATTATCAAAAATATTTTGATCGTTTCTTTCTTCATCAGTTAAAATTCTATGTGTTGTTGTTCCTGGATGCACGACCAAAGATTTTGTATCTCCTAAATTATTACATATGTCGATCATCTTCAGGTTATTTATAAAATTAAACGCTGTTTTTTTATCTCCTTTGATGTAAAAACTTAAAACATTACCTCCCATCTTTTGTTGTTTTTTTGCGAGTTCATATTGTGGATGACTTTTACTAAATGGATAATTAACTGATTTAATCTTATTGTGTTCAGATAAAAATTTTACTATTTTTTCAGCATTTCTTGATTGTTCTACTACTCTTAAATTAATGGTTTCTAATCCTTTTGATAAAGTCCAAGCATTAAAGGGACTTATGCAAGGTCCTGTATGTCTTAAAAAAGGCTTTAAAATTTCTTCTCTAAACTTTGCTGAACACAAAATTGCACCTCCCATGGTTCTTCCTTGACCATCTATATGTTTGGTACCAGAATAAACTATAATATCTGCTCCAAATTTTGATGGACTTTGCAAAACAGGTGACACCAAAATATTATCGACGATAACTTTAATATTACTTGCCTTAGCTAACTTACAAACTGACTCTATATCCACCAACTCAAAACAAGGATTGGATGGTGTTTCAAAAAAGAAAATTTTTGTATTTGATTTTATCTCTTTTTTCCAACTTTCTATATTTTTTCCATCAATAAAGGATATTTCTATTCCATATTTTGTAATTATATTTTTTATAACTTCTCTACAGGAACCAAACAAAGCGGTTGCTGATACAACATGGTCTCCCGCTTGTAACTGACACATTAAAGAAGCAAAAACAGCAGCCATTCCGCTTGCTGTAGCAAAACAACTTTCTGAACCATCTATTATTGCCATCCTTTTTTCAAATGTATCGATTGTTGGATTGGCATATCTTGTATATTGAAAGCCTATTTCATCTCCTTTAAAAATTGCTTCTGCCTGTTCAGCGCTCTGATATACGAATCCAGAAGTCAAAAAGAGGCTTTCTGATTGTTCTCTAAAATTCGTTTTATTTAAAGCCCCACGAATTAATTTAGAATTTTTGCCTTTTAAATCTTTTATTAACATGGTAAATCACAGTTTTTCCAACCAACATTTTCTTGATTGCCCTCAAAACCATCTGAAATATTTGAGCAAGTATAATTCTCCCTAGTTAGTAACTCGGCCGCTATTTGAGACCTGCCGCCTGATCTACACAGGGTCAAGATTTCATGATCTTGGCTAATGTTTAAATTTTTAAATTCCTGTACGAAATTTTCATTGAAAATTCTCTCATTACCAAATTGTATTGACAAAAAATGGGTTTTTAATCCTATTTTCTCTCCATTTGGTTTACCAATCGTATCCCATTCCTCTATTGTTCTTACATCTAGTAATACACATTTAGGATTCTTTTTTAGATAATCCCTTATTTCTTTACTGGGTATTTGTTTAATCATAATTTTTTTTACGTCCTCCAATAAATTAAATAGAATTAAGCTTTATCTGTGTAATCTTTTTGATGTTTAGGAATTCTTTCATGAGTTCCAAACAAAAAATGACTAGACATTTTTTCTTTATATTTACTAGCTGGAATTTTTAATCCAACCGCTTCTGCAACCTCTCTAATTAACATTGGATTTGCTCCACAGCAAACACCCAAATAATTTATACCAAGACCAAATGCTTCCTTTGCAAATTTACCAATTTCATATCTATTGCATTGCATAGGATCCAGGGCTGTAGGAAATGGTGTTTTATGAGGTGTGTGACAGGTACATCCATTATTATCTGGTAGATTAAAAAAAGTAGGATGTTCTTTTGTTGTACGATAATTAATAGGCAAAGCAGCTACATGACATTTTAATGCTTTTCTAATTTCTTTAAGGTATGGCATCATAGTAGCGGGGCCTCTAAAACAATTCATTCCCACCACATCTCCTCCTCTTTGTTCTAATTCTTTGCAAGTGTCTAAAATGGAGACACCATCTCTCATAATGTTTTCACCCATAGGAGCAATTGTAATAACACTGGGAAGTCCTGATTGTTTCATTGCTTTCAAAGCTGCATAGGCTTCCTCTGCATAATAAAAAGTTTCACCAATTAATATATCTGCGCCCTCATCAACAGCCCATCCAACCATTTCTGAA
>AZHQ01000018.1 GCA_000504605.1 alpha proteobacterium SCGC AAA288-E13 | reverse complement strand
ATTCCTTTCTAGTTTTAATGCAAAAAACTGAAATTATTAATAAAGAAAAATATAGTCCTGTAACTCTATATGACGAAATGAGTTCATCGTACTTGTCTTATGCGATGAGTGTTATTATTAGCCGAGCTCTTCCAGATGTAAGAGATGGTTTAAAACCAGTGCATAGAAGAATTATATATGCAATGTATAAGGGAGGTTTTGATTGGTCAAAATCATTTAGAAAATCAGCGAGAATAGTTGGAGATGTTATTGGTAAATATCATCCTCATGGTGATCAAGCCGTGTATGATGCATTGGTTCGTATGGCACAAGATTTTTCTATGAGTTTACCTTTGATTGATGGCCAGGGTAATTTTGGATCGATTGATGGCGATGCTCCAGCAGCAATGAGGTATACTGAGACTAAATTATCAAAAGTTTCGCAGTACCTTATAAATGATATTGAAAAAAATACTGTAAAATTCAAAAGTAATTATGACGAAACAGAAAAAGAACCAACAGTTTTACCATCTCAATTTCCCAACTTATTAGTTAATGGCGCAGGTGGAATCGCCGTAGGTATGGCCACAAGTATTCCACCACATAATTTAGGTGAGGTTATTGATGCAACAAAAGCCCTTATAGAAAATAAAGATATAACTACTAATCAATTAATGAAATTCATACCAGGACCAGATTTTCCCACAGGAGGAAACATCATTGGTAAAGATATGATTAAACAGGGATATAATAAAGGTAAAGGTTCTTTTAAAATACGTGGAGAGATAGAAGAAGAAACTTTAAAAAATGGAAAAGAAAGACTTATAATTAAGTCAATACCTTACCAAGTAAACAAATCTGTTTTGAATGAAAGAATAGCTGAGTTAACTAGAAATAAAAAAATTGAAGGAATTACTGATATAAGAGATGAGTCAAATAGAGAAGGAATTAGAGTAGTGATTGATTTAAAAAGAAATGTTGAAGCTGAAACTATTAAAAGACAGCTTTATAAATTTACTTCAATAGAACACTCTTTTGGATTTAACTCATTAGCAATTGTAGAAAATAAACCAAAAACTTTAAATCTTAAAGAGTTTATAGCTCATTTTTTATCATTTAGAGAAGATACGGTAATAAAAAAAACAAAATTTGATTTAATAAAAACTCAGGATCGAGCACATATTTTATTAGGAATATCGGTGGCCGTAGAAAATTTAGATAAAGTTATAAAAATTATTAAAAATTCAACAACACCCGAAACTGCGAAAAAAAAGCTATTAGAATTGAAATGGAAGGCTATAAAAAGTTCAAAGTTGATAAGATTAATAGAAAATAAAGGCTTTAAAAACACATATAGTTTAAATGAAAAACAAGTTTTAGCTATTTTGGAATTGAAACTTCAAAAGTTAACAGCATTGGGAATTAATGAGATAGAAACAGAAATCAAAAAATTATCTAACTTAATAATTGAATATAAAAAAATTCTAAATTCTAAAAAAGAATTAATGAATATAATTAAAAATGAATTAAATTTAATAAAAGAAAAGTTTTCTGTACCTAGGAGAACCAAAATTATTGATGCGGTACTTAATTATGATATTGAAGAAACTATACAGAAAGAATCTGTAGTAATTACCATTACTCATAAGGGATATATAAAACGTGGTCCGTTAACTAGCTTTAAACAACAAAAAAGAGGAGGGAAGGGAAAAACAAGCATTAAAACTAGAGATGAAGACTTTGTAGTACAAATATTTTCTGTAAATTCACACACACCTGTCTTATTTTTCTCAACTCAAGGATTAGTTTATAAACTTAAGGCTTGGAAGATTCCAGAAGGTACATCTGCATCAAAAGGAAGAACTTTATTTAATATTTTGCCGCTTAAAAATTATCAATCAATCAGTTCAATTATGCCTCTACCAGAAAATGAACATGAGTGGAAAAAATTACAAATAGTTTTTGCTACAAGCAAAGGTAAGGTGAGAAAAAATAGTCTAGAAGATTTCCTAAATATTCAATCGACGGGTAAGATTGCTATGAAATTAGATACTGATGACAAAATTATTGGGGTAAAAATATGTAGAGATGACCAAGATATTATTTTAAGTACGAATTTTGGAAAATGTATTCGATTTATGTCAAAAAAACTAAGATTGTTTAAAGGAAGATCTTCTAAAGGTATTAAAGGTATTGAATTAGCTGAAAACGATACGATCATTTCTTTATCCATTGTGAGAAGTGTTAAAATTAACGGAAAAATAGCGAAGGATGCGCTGAAAAACGGAAATATAAATAAAAATAAATTATCTGAAATTGTTGCAATGCAAAAATATATACTTTCGATAACAAAAAATGGTTATGGAAAAAGGACGTCATTTTATAATTATCGAGTTACTAATAGAGGAGGCAAAGGAATTATCGGAATAATAAATTCTCCTAGAAACGGAAATGTTGCAGCATCTTTTCCAGTAGATGAAGGAGATGAAATTTTAATTTCTACAGACAAAGGTAGAGTGATCAGGTGTGCTGTAAAAGAAATTAGAACAGCAGGCAGAAATACACAAGGAGTTAGAATTTTTAAACTTTCTGGTGAAGAAACAGTTGTTTCAGCTATTAAAATTGATGATAATTTAATATAATGTCGAAGATAGCAATTTATCCAGGGACATTTGATCCAATTACTTTTGGGCATATTGATTTAATTACAAAAGGTCTAAAGGTTGTTGATAAAATCTTTGTAGCTATTTCATATGGTGTACATAAAGACCATTTATTTTCAGTAGATGAAAGAATTTTAATAATTAAAAATGCATTATTTAAAGACTTAAAACTTAATAAAAATAAAGTAAAAATAATTTCATTTAACAATCTCACGACGTCTTTGTGTAAAAAATATAGAGCAAATTTGATATTAAGAGGTTTGAGAGCTGTATCTGATTTTGAATATGAATTTCAATTAGCTGGAATGAATAAAAAGTTGAATCGTAATATAGAAACAATTTTTTTGATGTCAGATGTTGAAAATCAAATTATTTCTTCAAAATTTGTAAAAGAAATAGCTACATTAGGTGGAGATATATCAAAATTTACTACAAAGAGTACTATTAAAGTCTTAAAAGATAAATTAATATGAATAAATTTTTTTATTTTATATTCATATTTTTATTTTCAATCCAATTATTTGCAAATGATGATATTATGATTTTAAAACTAAAATATGGTGATGTAAAAATTGAACTTTTCTCTGATATTGCGCCAAATCATGTAAAGCGATTTAAAACTCTTGCAAACTCAAATCAATATGATGGTGTAGTTTTTCATAGAGTAATAGATGGATTTATGGCCCAAACTGGTGATGTAGAATTTGGAAATTCTTTAAATGAAAAATATGATCTAGCTAGAGCAGGTACGGGTGGATCTAATTTACCTGATTTGAAATCTGAATTTAGCAATGTTGCACATCAACGAGGCACCTTATCTATGGCAAGATCATCTGATCCTAATAGTGCAAACAGTCAGTTTTTTATTTGTTTTGATGAAGCTTCGCATTTAGATAGAAATTATACTGCCTTCGGCAAGGTGATTGAGGGAATGCAACACGTGGATAAAATTAAAAAAGGAGAAGATCCTAACGGCTCTGTAAAAGAGCCTGATATAATCGTTAGCTTAAAAAATTTAAAGTAAATAGTAACAAAATTTATTATGACATTAAAAAAGTTTTCTTTTAGTGTTAATAATGAAAATAAATATGCTAGGTCTGGTAAAATTTTTACACCACATGGCGTAGTAGACACACCAGTATTTATGCCAGTTGGTACTCAAGGAACTGTTAAAGCTGTGTTTTTTGAAGATTTAATTGCAACAGGTACTCAAATAATTTTATCAAATACTTATCACTTAATGTTAAGACCTGGAGTAAATAGAATTTATTCATTAGGAGGTTTACATCAATTTATGAATTGTAAACTTCCAATTTTAACTGATTCAGGAGGTTTTCAAATTATGTCCTTATCAAAATTAACTAAAATAAATAGAGATATTGGAGCAATATTTAAATCTCATATTGATGGTAAGGAATTTATACTAAGTCCGGAAGAGAGCATAAAAATTCAAAAAAAATTGAATTCAGATATTGTTATGGTGTTAGATGAATGCCCAAAATTCACCAATGACAAGAGTTACTTAAAAAAATCAATGGACTTATCTCTGGAATGGGCCTTAAGATCAAAAAATTCTTTTGGATCAAATCTCCATAAAGGACTTTTTGGCATTGTTCAAGGGGGATTATATAAAGATTTAAGACTTGAATGTTTAGAAAAACTAATCGAAATGGATTTTGATGGATTCGCACTCGGGGGATTGGCAGTTGGTGAAACTCAAGATCAAATGTTCAATACTTTGGATGCCGTTAAGGATTATATGCCTAGAGATAAACCTCGTTATTTGATGGGAGTTGGTACTCCTTCTGATATTTTAGGAGCTGTAAAAAGAGGTATAGATATGTTCGACTGTGTTTTGCCTACTAGATCGGGCAGAACAGGATCTGCTTTTACTTGGAATGGTAGAATTAATATTAAAAATTCGAAATATCAAAATGATAATTCTCCTTTGGATGATAAGGTAGAATTATGTGATTTGAACAAATATTCTAAAAATTATTTAAACCATTTATTTAATACAAATGAAATTTTAGGTTCAATGCTTTTAACTATACATAATATTAACTTTTATCAACAATTGATGAAGCAAATTAGAGAAACTATAATAAATGGAACGTTTGACGTTTTTCATGACAGATATATAAATGTAATTTGATTTATAAATATATTATTATAATTGATTGTTATCTAAAAAAAGTTTAAAAAGTTTTTTTTATGGGGCCGTTAGCTCAGTTGGTAGAGCACTTCCCTTTTAAGGAAGGTGTCATTGGTTCGAATCCAATACGGCTCACCAAATCCTGTTGATATTTCATTGTTTTAGAAAGAGAATTGAGTTTAGAGACCTAGTGGTTTTTGCTCTAAAAGGCGCTCACATCTATGTATGAAGTATGTATGAAAGCCTTTGTTCTCTAAAAGTTCAGAATTGAGACTATCAAATTCTGTTCTTGAATATGAAAAGAACAAGAAATATATGAACAAAAAAATAAATAACAGCTTTTTGTAAAGGAATAAGCGTTAGTCATTTTAAATTCATATACTAAAGTTTTTATTCTTTTAATTTAAAAGCCACCAAAGCATTACCAAATTCTACTAATTTTGGATAAATCCCATTTAAAAGCATTCCTCCAGTTGCATGAACAACTATATACTGTTTATTATTTGCAATATAAGTTGTCGGAGGTGCTGACCCTATAAATGGCATTTTATATTCCCAGATTACTTCTCCATTAAGTGAATTATAAATATAAATTTTTTTATCTAAAGATCCAGTTGCTATAGCTATATTTCCACTGGTAGAAGTTACACCTCCAACATTATTAGAACCAGTCATCCCAAAACCTTTTTTTTTTAATTCCTCATATTTACCTAATGGCTTTTGCCATATTATCTTACCATTATTCAGATTAATTGCAGTTAAAGTACCCCAAGGTGGTTTTATGATTGGATAAATACCATCATCCAATAAGATTTTCTTAGTGCTTAAAAAAGTTGGTCCGAAATTTTTATTTTTTACTATATTTATTTTTAGTTCCTGTTCCACGAGCATTTTGCTAGAAGTTACATACATAATATTTTTATTTGGATCTATCGATGCACCCGGCCAAGATGCACCACCTGCAATCCGTAAATTTTTTTTTCCAAGTTCATTGGTTTCAAAAAAGCCAAACTTAAAATCATTAATTTTTTTTAAAAATTGTTTTTTTTTATCAATATTTCTAAACCATATTTTGTCTTTACTAAATCTTGTATCCATAAATGGCTCGGGCAATCTTAAATCTGGTTGATATTCATTTGTTTTTTCACCAGGAATTTTAGAAACTGGAGCTTTACGTAAACGATATTCATATATAGGTTTTCCAGATAACCGATCTAAAATTAAGGTATTACCAGTTTTTGTTGGCGTTACCACGACATCTATTAATTTCGAATCTTTTTTTATTGTAGTTAGAATTGGTGGAGATGGAAGATCAAGGTTCCATAAATCATGAGCGACTTCTTGGAATGACCAAAGCTCTTTTCTCTTATTTAAATCTATCGCAATGATACTATTTGATCCTTCATTTTTACCAGGTCGTCTAGTTCCATCATGAAGTTTATGTGGATTACCGGTTGTTATAAACACTATACCTCGTTCAATATCTGCAGAAATTCCGCTCCATGGATTTCCACCTGTCTCACTATAAATTTTTCCTCCATAGCGTTTAGTATTGTATTTTTTAAGCTTATACTTCCATTCACTTTTGCCGTTTAAAAGATTATAGACTTCTAAAGATTTATCCCATGTGGCTATCACAATAAATTTTTTATATATTATTGGAGTAATTACATTTGGACCAGTTCTTTTGACTATTCCGTTTTTACCAAAACTTTTTATTAACTTGCCAGTGTTTGCGTCTAAAGCTATTAATTTTTTCCAATTTGAAAAATATAGTCTTGGACCATTGTTTAAATCGCCTGGCCAATAGACAAGACCTCTCTTTGCTAAGTAATTATCTCCAAATTTCTTTGATTGCCAAATTTCTTTGCCTGTTTCACCATTAATTGCAGATATATGTCTACCCGCTACGGAAGTATATACAATACCATTAACCGCTATAGGGTTACATTGGATATCTTGATTCCCATGTTTAGAATAGTAGATCCATGCAACTTCTAAGTTTTGAACATTAGAGTTATTTATTTTTGTCAGACTAGAAAAAAGATTAGAATGATTATTCCCATGGCTACGAGGCCAATTTTCAAAATTTTCAGTATTTTTAAATTTATTTATTGTTGGGTTTTTCTCTGTATCTAAATATTTATACTCTGGCAAAATTTCCCTTTTTGAAGCACTTTCAATTTTCCAGTAATTTCTGTGCTTAGTTGAGAACTTTATTAATGAAGTTTCAATATATCTATCTAATGAAATAAAAATCTTTTTAAGAAAATTGTTGTTAATATTTCCAATATCATAAGTAATCAGTGGATAATTGACATATCCAAGATTTATTTTTTTATAATCTTTCCAAACATAAAAAATTAATATGATAATTGATATAGAAATAATAATTTTAATTTTTTTCATTAGAATCTATTATTACTTTGTAGCAACAATTATATTTTTTGATAACTTAGTTTTTTTAAGTCTTTTTATTGTATATTCTAATATAGTTTTGCCATTTATTTTCTTCAGTACTTTACCAGGAAATCTTTTAGATCCAAGTCTAGCTTGTAGTATAATTGCCGTTTCCATTAGATAACTATTTTAAGTCTTTAAAAATTCTTGATTTATCATACATTATTTTTCTTGTTTTTTTTCTAAAGATTTTTTCAACATATATATTAATATGTGTGATATAGTATAAACAAATATAATTTTGTATATGTTGCTTTGCGTATACTAAAAAACAAATTTAATAAAGAATTGTGCTATAATGAAAATATTTTTAGGTGATCTAGTTCATACCTGGGAACAAGCTGGAACGTGGACGATTCCTCTTAACATTGGCTACGTGGCTTCTTACACTTCAAAATATTTAAATAAGGTTGGAATCGATTCTAATTTTAAGCTTTTTAAAGACCCTCAAAAGATGATCGACTGTATTAAAAGTGAAAAACCTGATGTAGTTGGATTAGCTTATTATGTTTGGAATATGAAATTAAATCATAGAGTATTTGAAATTGTTAAAAAACATGTTCCAAACTCTCTTACAATTGGTGGTGGACCATATTTTACTAATCAAAATGCTAATGAAAATGGCGCTAGGCGCTTCTTTTCTATGTATCATAACTGCGATGCTTATATAGTTAATCAAGGGGAAAAAGGATTCTTTGAATTAATAAAAGTTTTTAGTGCAGTAAATAAAAATTTAGATCAATTTAGAAAAATTAACATACCAGGTTCTCTAATAAATGATCTAAAAAAAAATAATACAATTCATATTGGAAAAAATATCGGTGCTTTAAGTGACCTGAATGATATTCCTTCGCCATATTTAAATGGACTATTAGATACGTTTTTTGAAGGACCTTATATGCCTATTTTAGAAACAAATAGGTCTTGTCCATATCGATGTACTTTCTGCGCATGCGGAATTGGTACTCAAAAGTTATTGAGATTTGATGAAGAACGCGTTTTAAAAGAAATAGAATATATCTATGAAAGAAGTAAATTTGCTACGACTTTGTTCATTGCTGATGCAAATTTTGCCATTCTAGATAGAGACAGCAGATTTGCAGCAAAAATTTATGAAGGGCATAAAAAAACCAGTTTTCCAAATTTTGTTGCTGTTCAATGGAATAAAACTCGACCTGATCGAGTCCTAAAAACAGCTAAAGAATTTAAAAATATTTCCCAAGTTGGAGCATCATTACAATCCATAAGCGATGACGTGCTTCATGCTATAAAAAGAAAAAATTTAACTTTTGATCAAATTGCTCAATTAAGAAAAGAATTAGAAAAATTTGGTCAAGAAAAAATATTTTCAGAATTGATTATTGGTCTACCTTATGAGACAAAAGAAAGTCACTTACAAGCAAATAGACAATTGATTGATTTAAACTTTGATGTTCAGAATTACAATTTGCATCTTTTACCAGGTACAGAAATGGATAGTGAAGAATCTAGAAAAAAATATTTTAAAAAAACAGGATGGCGATTGTTTGATAATGCATATGGAATTTACGATGGAAAAATTATTCTTGAAGGACAAGAAGTAGTTTTACAGACTAATACGCTTTCTATAGAAGATTTTAGATATATAAGATTTTATCATTTTTTGCAGCAAATGATGTGGAGTAAAAAATGGTATTATGATTATTTAAAATTTTTAAAAAGCTATGGGATTCACCCCGTCTCTGTTTTCAATAAAATTATTGAAAAATGTAAAAAAGATAAAGGCGAGATTGGAAATTTATATTCAGAATTTATGAAAGATTATGATGAGGCCGAATCATTCGATTCTTTTAAAAAGTTAGAAAAATATTGGCAGAGAGAATCAAATTTTAATCGACTAAAAGAAGGGAACTACGGAAAATTAAACATGTTGTATACCTTTAAGCTAGTATTAAATCATCGCAAAGCTTTTAATAAATTTTTTTTAAATATATCAAAAGAATACGCAACAAGTTTAGGATTAGACGTAGATAATTTTGTTGACCTATGTAAAGAAGTTTTAAAGTTTCAAAATGCTAAATTTTTACAGATTGATAATGAATGGAAAATTAAGCAACAGTTTACAGAGAAATTTGAATATGATTTCTTAAAATGGAGAGAAAGTGGCTACGGCCAACTTGAAAAATTAAACAATCAAAAACATTACAAATTTTACATATCAAAAAAACAACAAAAAGCTATTGATATTCAACTTAAGCAATATAAATCAAATAACATTAATTCAACATTTCAAAAAATGGTTGTAAATTCAGATAGTAATCAATTTTTTTATGAAGTTAGATCAATTGCCATTTAGTCAATAGATCTTATGACATTGAAAATAAATTAAGATTAAATCATCCTTCAAACAAATTTTAGATTTAAAATTAAAATTTTGATAGAAGTGAAATATTTAATTCAAAAAACAATTAATTTTATTTATGTTTTTTTAAAATAACTACATGAAAATAATAATTTTAGATACCGAATATGTTTGTATTAGTAAAAAACATTCAAATATAAGAAGTCTTATAAAATTTAAAAAGAAAATTTTTCCAGAAATTTTTCAAATATCTTTTTTGAAGTCTTCAAATATATATTTAAATAGAAATCAAAAAAAATTAAATATTTTTATTAAAATTAGACAAAAAATACCGAAACGGATAGCTAAATTAACAAACATCACATCGGATTTTCTAGAAAGAAAAGGTTTTTTTTTTAAAAAGTCTTTGAATTTAATTGATAAGTTTATTGATAGAAAATCGATATTAATTGATAATGGGGGTGACTTGGAACTTTTAAAGCTTAACATAAAATTCCATAATATTGAAAGGCATAATAAAAAAATTGTTAATTATGTGAATTTTTCAAAAATTACAAAAAAATTAAATAAAAATGAACTTATATCCACAGAAAATCTAAATAAAATATTTAAATTTAAAATAAATTATAATCATCATAACGCCTTAAATGACTGCATTACTATAAACAAAAGTCTAAAAAAGATAATTAAAAATTATGGTAAAAAAGAATTCGAGAAAATGATTTTACGAAATAAAAAATTAATTATTTTTTAAATCTACTAGGAATTATATAAATTATTTCTTTCACTTGGCAAAGTAAACATTGGAAATTTAATGGTAAACGAACCTGGGTTGGGCATTTAGTAGATAAGCCTTACCATTAAAAAGCTGCTTTAATATAATTTTGTGGCAAAAAATAAGGATGAAAATAAGAACCTTTATAATAAACATATCAAATAAACCGAAGTTCACTATAAAAGAGAACCTCTATTGATTATTAAAATGAACCAAGGAAACCATTGTTTTAAATTAACCTAGAATACTTTTTTGAGTTGTTAGAGCGTGACAGTAGAGGCCTGACACTGAAAAACTTGTGTCGTTGGTTCGATTCCGTACTTAGCAAAGGGGTTATTAGTATTTATCAATTCTTTAAATCTTTGAGATTCACCAAAAAAACAATTTGTTTAAGATTTTTGATATAAAATTTATTATTTTCTAGTATTTTAAAATTTAGTGGAGCTTTTTATAGCAATATATATATTAGCGCATATGGCAAATAAAAAAAATTTGAAAAAAAACATTGCTGATTTCGAAAAAAATGGTTTCACAATTTTTAGATCTCTTTTAAAAAAAAATGAAATTCAAAAAGCTAAAAAAGAAGTTCAAAAAATATCTAAAATTATAAAAAAAAAATATAAACCTCCATACGTTTATTTAACAAAAGATTCTAAGATAGATACAGTACATGGTTTGCATAAATTTTTTCCAAACTCTATTTTATTGAAATTTGCAAAGAAGAAAATTGTTAAAAGTTTTTATAAAGCTATATATAAAGATAATTCTAAAATTTGGAATTTACAAATATTTGCAAAACCAAAAAATACTGGCTTGGCTGCTCCTTTTCATCAAGACAATTATTATTGGAATGCACAAAATTTAAAGATTTTAAGTATTTGGATTTCACTAGATCGTGTAACTAAAAAAAATGGTGGAGTAACATATTGCAAAGGATCACATAAGGTAGGTTTATTAAAACATATAAATTCAAATTTTAAGGGATTTTCGATGATTATACCAAATAACACTTTAAATAAGTTTAAGTTCAATAAGTTTACTCCTAATTTAAATCCTGGAGATTGTCTTTTACATCACTGCCAAGTAATTCATGGAAGTACTAAAAATATATCAAATATAAATAGAAGGGGTATTGCAATCAGACTTTTTGGGAAAAAAACAAAATTTATTAAAAATAAAGTTGAATTTTATAAAAATCAATTAAAGCATCAAACGGTACGTTTGTTCGGAAAAAATAAAATATATTTTAAGAGACCAGGAACCGGTATATCACCTTCTTTATTAAAAAAAGTCTTGTGAAAAAGGTCAAAAAAAAAATATCTTTATGATGATATTTATCCACACTGGTAAATGTAAACTAATCTATAGATTTATCTTTATTTAATACTAATTAATTATTCTTGCATTAGCTAATTTTTTTTATTGGAGGGTATTCTAATACTACTCCTGGTATCCAATCACTAATTTGTTGTATTCTCCTAGAAGTAGATGGGTGTGTACTTAACCATTCAGGGGGTTCTTTTCCTTTGTTTGTTTCTTTCATTCTTTCCCAAATTTTAGTTGTCTCTCTAATGTCATATCCTGCTAAAGAAGAGAAAATTAAACCAAGATAATCTGCTTCACTTTCCTGTTTTCTATTAAATGGGTTATTAATTCCAAAATGTGCTAACATTCCAGCAACATCAACACCAGCAGCTCTCGAAGCTCCAGAAATTTTACCGCCCGAGGCAATATCTGCAATCTGGGTTCCTATATTTATTACCATACTTCTACTAGCACGTTCCACTGAATGCTTCGCAACAGCATGTGCAATTTCATGTCCCATCACAGCAGCTAATCCATTAATATTTTCAGTAACTTCTAAAATGCCAGAGTAAACTGCTATTTTACCTCCTGGCATACACCAAGCATTTTTAACCTTTTTATTTTCTACTAAAATGTACTCCCACTGAAAATTTGCAGTTGGATCAGCAAGGTTGTTTTGGTAAAAAT
>AZHQ01000017.1 GCA_000504605.1 alpha proteobacterium SCGC AAA288-E13 | reverse complement strand
CTGCTAATTCATAGATTTTTCCTGAAACGATCTTTTGTTCATATTCCTGAGCTCTTCTGCTCCACATTGTTCTTTTTATTTTAGGTTTTCCTTTTAAAATACTGATTGCTTTATTTATCTGATTTACACTTGATAAAGGTCTTAAATGAGATTGTTTATTTATTGGGAGCAATCCAACTGCTTTATCTTTTTCAAATTTAATATCATAACAATGTACTTCTATCCCACCAATAGTTTTAAAACCTACTGACAAAATTTGTCCCACACCATGTTTAGGATAAACTATATAGTCTTTAACTTTATAAAGTCTCTTTTCTGTAGCTTGTTTTTTAATTTTTACTATTTCAATTTTTTGTTCGTTATTTTTTGAAATCGATGAAATATTTACTTGTTGAAATTTATTTTTTCCTATTTTATAAGCTTTTAATTTTTTTTTATAAACTTTTATTTTTGATTTTATTTTTTTATATTTTTTAACTTTTTTTTTTATTGTTTTTTTTCTTGGCATATTTATTTTATATTCTTCATTTTTGTAATTATTGGTATCATGATATTTTACTTTTAATAATTAACTGTTTTATATCCCCAGCTTCTTTATCGCTCACATAAAGTAACCCGCTAAGTTTTCTCATTAAACCAGACTCATACATATCTAAAACACCATCTGAATATATGATTTTCCATAAAACTTCAAGAATTTTAAGTCTGAAGTTTTTTTCAGAATTTTTTACCTCTTTGGTAAATTCCAAAATTTGATTGGATTGATTTTCTTTTCTTTCTGCCTCTTCAAGAACAATTTTAAGATCACTTTCCTTTTTATTAGATATTTCTGATAAAGCTTTTAGGATAATTGATTTCTCTTTGTCAGTATAATTTTCGTCCATTTTTGCGGCATGAACAAATAAAGCACAAATTAGAATGAGATTTTTTTCACTCATTACATCTTTTTCTTTTTTTGAAAATATTTGTTACCATCAGTTTTAATTAAAATTAACATTTGTTAAAATGCTAAACGGGTTGTCATCTTTCTTTTTTTCTTTAAAAAATTTTTTTTTGTAACTAATTTTTTTTGACATATATCTGCAATATATTTCATTTTCTTCTTTTCTTTTTTCGATTTTGTAATTCATGAGTTCAAGTAATTTTATAAAATTGTCCTTATTACAACCTAGTAGGTTAATCATATCAGAGTTTAATTTTATTCTATTTTTTTTATTATTTTCTATAATTTTTATAAATAATCGTTCTAAGATATCAATTCTAACAAAAAAATTTTCAAATTTTTCAAAACCACAAATTAACATGAATTTTTGGTCTATTTTTTGTTTTAAATGTAAAAAATTTAGACCAAATTTAGGAGGACGAATTTCTATATTTTTTCGAAAAAAATTTTTCCACAAAAGTATTCTCGTAGTTACTGCACTTGGTTTAAATATTCTGTGTAAGAAGATATGATACCTTCCAATTTTTACACCCTTATTTCTTAAAGATCTTCTGTCATCTTGGTTAAGTTTTTTTATAAATTCATTAACAGAGTCTCTTTTTAATACTCCATTATTTTCAAATAATTGATAACACAAAGCTCTTACCGAACTATTTTTTTGTTCAAATTGATTTAAATTTACTAAGTCCTTTAACTCAGCATTTATAAGTTTTTTTATCCAATTATTTAAAAATTCTATTAATTTGTTTTTTGAATCTAAATCCAATATATCATCAGTAATTAAATCTATATATGGTTCCAAATAGTTTTTCCCTGGTATAATTTGAGCAATAGGATTATCTAGCCAATAAATTTTAAAGTCTTCATTCAATTTTAAAATTCCACTGCTAATAATCAGATTTACTCTTTTTGTTAATTCTGGACTAATTCCTTGCCGAGCTGCTTTTTTTAGTGATTTAATATCTGTATCAAGAGCTCCAGTTTTAAAATCTAAATTTAATTTTAGCCCCTTTATTTCTCCTATGAAGTGACCATCAATAATTATGTCTTTATCATTTTTTATCTTTGTTTCCAAAACTATATCTTGTTTAAGGCCTCTAGCTAACACGCTTGCTCTTTTATCAATAAAGCTTTTTGTTAATTCTTCATGAAGTCTGTCCGATAATTTATCTTCTAGCGTTTTTGTTCTTTCAACCCAATAATCTTGATTTTGTACCCAATTCTTTTTATTTGCAACATAAGCCCAAGTTCTTACATTTGATATTCTATTTGATAAAGTATCCACATTTCCGTTTAATTTATCCAAATTATTTATTTGTTCGCGCATATATAAGTTTGGCACTCTATTTTTATTTGAAGTTAGAAAATTAAAAACTTTACTAACAACTTCTAAGTGATCACCATAAGTATTTTTAACAAAATCAGGTATTTGACAACAATCCCACAAGATCTCTAGAGTGTTTTTTTTATTAGCAACATTTAATTTTAAATTATTTTTTAAAAAATATTTTAGCATTTTTTCATCTTCACAATCACTTATTCTTCTTAAAAAAGGTTTTTTTGGTTTGTTTTCTAAAGAATTGATTAAAGTTTCAAAATTTCTAAAATTTAAATTAGAATTTCTCCAATAAATTCTTTGTAGTGATTCTAACTTGTGATTCTCAATTAATTCAATTTCTTCGGATGTTAAATTTTCACATTGTCCAGTGATGCCAAAATTTCCATCATTTACATGACGCCCTGCTCTGCCTGCTATTTGAGATATTTCTGCCAAATTTAATCTTCTTAACTTTTTACCATCAAATTTCTTTAAATTAGTAAAATAAACATTATCAATATCCATGTTTATTCCCATTCCGATGGCATCAGTAGCAACTAAAAAATCAACGTCACCTGATTGATATAATTTTACTTGAGAATTTCTCGTTTTTGGACTTAATGAACCCATTACTATTGCAGAGCCACCCTTTTGTCTTCTAACTAATTCTGCAATTGCATAAACTTCTTCAGCAGAAAAAGCAATAATTGCAGTTTTTCTATTTAATCTAGATATTTTTTTTTGACCACTATAAGTTAGTTTCGAAAATCTATTCTTACTAATAAACTCTATATTTTCTCCAAGAGATTCAATGATACCTTTCATATTATGAGAACCTAAAAACATTGTAACTTTTTCACCTCGTAAATTTAGAAGGCGATCTGTAAATACATGTCCTCTTTCATGATCTGCACACATTTGAATTTCATCTACACCAATAAATTCTACAGATTTATCTACTGGCATTGATTCGACAGTACATAAAAAATACTTTGCATTAACAGGAATAATTTTTTCTTCTCCAGTTATAAAAGCAACTTTTGAGGGATTAGTTTTTTTTAGAACTTTTTCGTAAAATTCTCTTGCTAGCAATCTTAATGGAAATCCTAAAATACCACTTTCAAAACCCAACATTGTTTCAATTGCCAAATGAGTTTTTCCAGTATTAGTTGGTCCAAGAACTGCGATAATTTGTTTTTTGTTTAAATCCATTTTATTGTGTGTTGATTTTAGATATATACCAGATCTAGTTCAGTGTTTAGAACAAAAGAAGACTAAAACATGACCGAATCGTTTAGTGAAAAGTTCTCATTTTAAGTTAATAATCAATGAAGTCTAACATAACTAAGATAATTTCTATAATGTTTTTTTAAATTATTTTTTTATGTTTGTTATAAAATTTTTTAAAAAAAATAGTTAACAATTATTAAATTTATGTCAAAAAGAATAGAACGAATTATACATAGCAATAAAATTTATGCAATTATTATCTCAAAAGTAAATCAATTTAAAAAAGCGGGAGTTGATTTTGTTACTAATAAAACCAATTTTTTTCAATTGGGTTTTATAAAGTATAAAAAAAATCATAAAATACAATTTCATTATCATACTAATAATATTCGAAAAATATATTGCTGTAGTGAAGTGCTTTTAATTCAAAAGGGAAAGTTAAAAGTAAAATTTTATGATATAAAAAATAACAATATAAAAAAAGATAGAATACTTTACTCTGGAGATATTATAATGCTTTTTAGAGGAGACCATGGTTTTGATATAATTGTAAATGTAAAAATAATTGAAATAAAACAAGGTCCCTATTTCGGACCAAAAGATAAAATATTTATTTAAATCGTGGCAAAATATAAAAATTTTATTCCTGTAAATACTCCATTGATAACCAAAAGCGATGCAAAGGCTGTTTATGAAACTATTTCTACTGGATGGATTTCTTCAGAAGGTCCTCGGGTAAGAGAATTTGAAATTAAAATGGCAAAATTAGTAAAAAGAAAGTTTGCTTGTTGTGTATCAAGCGGCACGGCAGCTCTAGAAATAGCCGTAAAATCTTTAGATATTGGAAAAAATGACGAAGTTATAATGCCTACATTTACAATTATATCAAATGCAAATGCTATTATAAAAAATTTAGCTACCCCTGTTTTAGTTGATGTAGATTTAAATACTTGGAATATTAAAATAGAAGATATAGAAAACAAAATTTCACCAAGAACGAAAGCTTTAATGTTACCCCATATTTATGGATTTCCTAATGATATGGATTCAATTATAAAAATTGTTAAAAAATACAAACTATATTTAATTGAAGATGCAGCAGAAATGATAGGACAAAAATATAAAAATCGTTTTTGTGGGAGTTTTGGAGATATTAGTATATTTAGCTTTTATGCAAATAAACACATTACTACAGGAGAAGGGGGAATGCTTCTTACAAATAGTAAAAAATTAAATAATAAAATAGTAGGTTTAAGAAATTTATGTTTTGGCTCCAAAAATAGATTTAATCATTTTGATATAGGTTGGAATTATAGATTTACAAATATTCAGGCATCATTGGGTTTAAATCAGCTAAAAAGAATTAAGCAAATAGTTCAAAGGAAGAGAAAAATAGGAAATTATTACTATAATAATCTACATCAAAACAAAAATATTATTATTCAGCCAAAAGAACTTTCCTATGCTAAAAATATTTACTGGGTGTTTGGAGTAGTTGTAAAAAAAAATAATAAAATCACTTCAAAAGAACTTCAAAAAAAACTTTTGAAAAAAAATATTCAAACACGTTCTTTTTTTTGGCCAATGCATAAACAAGAGATTTTTTTAAATAAAGGTTTATTTAAAGATCTATCGTTTCCAAATTCTGAGTTTTTATCTTTAAATGGCTTTTATCTACCATCGGGATTAAAATTAAAGTTAAAAGAATTAAAATATATTACCAATATTGTTAATAAGTATTTGTAATAGTATTAATTAAGAAGTGAAACGGCTATATATTAACAAATCTATCAACCAGAGTTTTATTGTTATAATAGAAAACAGTTTAGATAATATTTAATAGCTAAATGAAAATTGCTGTTTTATTTGAGGGAACGTCATCAATGGAAGGAAGTTTTTATCAATCATTAAAATCATCCTTATTGATTAATGAAATTGAAGAATACAAAACTAAAATAGAATTTGTAATATTAGATAAACGATTAGAGATTTTCTTAAAAAAAAAAGGACTCAAAACTAATTTTTATCATAACAATTTATTGTCAAAATATTTTTGCAAATGAATGAAAATATACTTTGGAAATGTTCTGAAAAAAAATTAAAAAATTCAAATTTATTTAGATTTGAAAATTTCTTAAAACAAAATTATTCAATTAAGTTCACAAATAATTATGAACAATTATGGAAATGGTCAATTAAAAATCCCGGAGAATTTTGGAAATCAATATGGGAATTTTCAAATATTAAGGGTCAATTAGGCAACAAGTTAATTCATTATTCTGAAACATTTTACAAAAATGAATTTTTATCAGATTCAAAGTTAAATTTTTCAGAAAATTTACTTACAAAAAATGATAATTCACTTGCTTTAACTTTTATAAGTGAAAATGGCTTTAAAGAAAACAAAACTTGGAATCAATTGAAAAATGATGTTATTAAAATATCAAAATTTCTAAAAAATATCGGAATTACAGAAAAAGATACAGTTGCAGCATACTTACCTAATTGTATAGAAACTGTAGAAGCCTTTTTGGCTTCAGCAGCTATAGGAGTAATTTGGTCATCATGTTCACCAGATTTTGGAACAAAAGGTGTTATCGAAAGATTTTCTCAAATAAATCCAAAAGTATTATTTATTGTAGAAAAATATTATTATAACGCAAAAGAAATTAATGTCTTAAATCGATCTCAGGAAATTTTATATAATATTCCATCAATTCAACATTTGGTTATTATTTCATATCCCGGTACCAAAATATCAAATAAGAAAATGAATATTAAAAATATAAAAATTACTGAATGGAATGATATTTTTGATAATAGTGATGAAAAAATGAATTTTAAACTATTCAATTTTAATCATCCACTTGCAATTTTATACTCAAGTGGAACCACTGGAAAACCAAAATGTATTTGCCACAGAACAGGTGGAGTTTTATTACAGCATATAAAAGAACTCATGTTGCATTGTGATATTAAGTCAAATGATAAAGTTTTTTATTTTACAACCTGTGGATGGATGATGTGGAATTGGTTGGTTAGTTCATTGGCCCTTAAAGCATCAATTTTATTATTTGATGGTTTTCCAATGTATAAAAAAAATGATCTTTTAATTGAAATTGCAAATACTGAAAATATAACCTTATTTGGGATCAGTGCAAAATATATAGATGCCTTAAGAAAAAGTATAAGTACACCAATAAATAAATTTAATTTATCCAATTTAAAAACTATTTGTTCTACAGGATCTCCTCTATCTAAAGATGGATTTAATTATGTTTATCAAAATATAAAAAAAGATGTTCATCTAGCTTCCATATCCGGAGGTACAGACATAGTGTCTTGCTTTGTACTTGGAAATATTTATCAGCCAGTAATTTCAGGGGAAATACAAAATAAAGGACTAGGTATGGATGTAGATATTTTTGATGAAAAAGGCAATGCGATTAAAAATAAAAAAGGAGAACTTGTTTGTAAAAAACCTTTTCCTTCGATGCCTTTAAAATTTTGGAATGATGAAGGAGACAAAAAATATAAAAATGCATATTTTTCAAAATATGAAAATATTTGGCACCATGGAGATTATGCTGAAGTAAAGGATAGTGGAGGATTTATAATTTATGGAAGGTCTGATACGACACTCAATCCTGGGGGCGTGAGACTGGGAACGGCGGAAATATATTCTGAAGTAGAAAAATTTGATGAGATTAAGGAAGCTTTAGTTGTTGGACAATCCTGGGACAATGATATTAGAATTATTTTATTTGTAGTATTAAATAGTCAATCTAATCTCACTGAAGAATTAATTATGCAGATAAAAAAACAAATTAAAAAAAATGCTTCTCCAAGGCATGTACCCTACAAAATCTTTCCAATAAAAGATATTCCAAAGACCAAAAATGGTAAAATAGTTGAACTTGCTGTTAAACAAACAATTGAAGGTGATCAGATTACAAATCTCGAGGCTCTCGTAAATCCTGATGCATTAAATCAATTCAAAAATATTAAAGAATTATATGAATAAAATGATTAAAGATATAGTCACAAGACTTAAGCCATCAGCAACTTTACAAATTAATGAAGAGACTAAACGCCTTCAGAGCCAAGGAAAAAAAGTTTACAAGTTTGGTTTCGGACAATCTCCCTTTCCAGTACCAGAAATTGTAAGAAATGAATTGAAAAATAATGTACATCAAAACAAATATTTACCAATGCAGGGTTTGGTTGAGCTTCGTGAAGCAGTTGCCATATATTTAAACAAAAAAAGTAAAAAAAAATTTAGAGCCGATGACATAATCATTGGTCCCGGAACCAAAGAATTAATGCTTCTATTACAAATATTATTTGAGGGTGATATATTATTACCAATTCCAAGTTGGGTTTCGTATGGCCCCCAAGCTATTTTGGGAAGAAATAAAGTTCACTGGATTGAAACTACAAGTTCAAACAATTGGTTTCCGACCGCTCAACAAATTGAAAATATAGTTCAATTAAATAAAAATAAAAATTATTTATTGTTCTTAAATTCACCAAATAATCCTTCTGGTACAATATGTAAAAATTTAAATGATTTAGCGAAAGTTGCTAAAAAATATAATCTTTTAATATTATCAGATGAAATTTACTCTGAACTTTCATTCAGTGATGAATATGATTCAATTTCGAATTATAATCATGAAGGAACAATAATTAGTACTGGATTAAGCAAATGGTGTGGAGCTGGTGGCTGGCGCTTAGGTTTTTTTGCTATTCCTAATAGTTTAAATAATATAAAAAATTCTTTAAAAATACTAGCTAGTGAGTCTTTTACTTCTGTAAGTTCTCCAATTCAGTATGCGGCTATTTCAGCCTTTACCAAAGATCATAGCAATTATGTTAAGAAGACAAAAAAAATTCTTAAAGAAATAGGCATGTATGTATACGAAAATCTAAAATCAAATAAAATTTTGATTAACAAGCCTGAAGGTGGATTTTATATAATGCCGGAATTTATTAATAATAAATTTCGAACCTCTTCAGAAATGTGTAAAAATATAATAAATGAGACTGGAGTTGCTTTGTTGCCTGGAAGCGAGTTTGGATTTTCTGAGAACAAAATGCTGGCAAGATTGAGTTTTACCGATTTTGACGGAGAAAAATTTTTAAATAATACTTCAGGTTGTAAAGAAATAAATCAGGACATCCTTTCTAAATTTGCTCCAAACGTTCTTGAAGGTGTTTCAAAGTTAAAACAGTGGGCAGAAAAAATTTGAGACTCATTCTAAATTTATTGTTAGGATATTTCATAATAAAACATTAATGGAGGAAAAAGTATGAAAAAGATAATTTCATCGTTAGCAAGTTCTCTACTGATTTTTGTTGCATCGTTTTCTCTAATTAGCGTTGCAAAATCAGCTGAGTATTTCTCTATCGGTACGGGTGGACCTACGGGAGTCTATTTTCAAGTAGGTAATGCTGTTTGTAAGATGGTTGCAAAAATTCAATCCGCTGAACACGGAAGAAAAAAGGGAACTGACAAAGCTTTAAGATGTTCAGCTCCTTCTACAGGAGGATCTACTTACAACATAGGTCAAATTATGGAAGGCGAACTACAATTTGGTGTAGCACAGTCAGACTGGCAATATCATGCATATAATGGTTCAAAACCGGATAAAGTAAAACCTTTCAAAGGTTTAAGAGCTGTATTTTCTGCTCATCCAGAGCCATTTCAAATTATAGTTGGAAAAAAATCTAAAATTAAAGATTGGAATTCTATGAAAGGTAAGAAAGTCAACATAGGAAATCCAGGTTCAGGGCAAAGAGGAACTTTCGAAGTTTTAATGGAAGCTCACGGAGTAGACACAGGTTTCTTTGGTGGAACATCTGAACTAACTTCATCAGAACAATCAGGTGCCCTTTGCGACGGAAAAATAGATGCATTTGGATATACAGTTGGTGTACCTAATTCGGGTGTTGCACAATCAACAGATGGATGTGGAGCAAAAATAATTGATTTACAGACAGATGCTGTAAAAAAATTAGTTGCTGACAATCCATTTTATGCATGGGCAACAATTCCAAAAGGAACTTATAAAACATCTAAAAAAGATGTAACAACTTTTGGGGTAATGGCTTCATTCGTAACAAGCGCCGATGTATCAGATGAACTAGTTTATGCAGTTGTTAAAGCTGTTTTTGAAAATTTAGACGATTTTAGAAAACAACACCCAGCATTTGCTAATCTTGATCCAAAGAAAATGATCGTAGATGGTTTATCTGCACCATTACATCCTGGAGCAATAAAATACTATAAAGAAGCAGGCTTAATGTAAGTCTTTAGAATTTAAAGGCCCAGTTGATTAACTGGGCCTTTTTTTTTATTCTCCTATAATGAGTCTTGATCAAGATATTGATAGCAAATCAGTTAACCTAGATAAATTTGACGAAAATAGCGGTACCAAAAGAAATCTTCAGGATTGGAACTTAAAGTTAGTAGCCATTGTTGCGATATCATGGTCGCTATTCCAACTATGGTATGCTTCACCTTTACCCTACATTTTAAACTTTGGTAAAATTATTGATGTTCCTGCTAGATCATTACATTTAGCTTTTGGACTGGTTTTATGTTTTTTGGTTTATCCCACTTTAAAATCAAAAAGAAAATCAAAAATATCAACTTCAGATTTTGTCTTGGTTTTTATATCGCTTTTAGTGACCTTGTACATTTTTTTTGATTATGAAGGTTTGGTTTATCGTCAAGGAATTTTAGCAAAAATTGAATTTGGATCATTTGTTATACCCTATGAACTAATTATTGGAGCACTCGGAATTATTTTATTATTAGAGGCCACTCGTAGAGCAATAGGAATTCCCTTGGTAGCAATAGCGCTCATTTTCATACTTTTTTCAATCTTTGGTCAATCAATGCCATATTTAATTTCGCATCAGGGTTTATCGATCACAAGATTAGTTGGGTATCATTGGTTTGGTGGAGAAGCAATTTTCGGAATTCCAATAAGTGTTTCGGTTAGTTTCATTTTTTTATTCGTTTTATTTGGCGCAATTTTAGATACAGCGGGTGGAGGTAAATACTTTATAAATTTAGCTTTTGCCTTAGTTGGAAAAATGAGAGGAGGACCTGCTAAAGCAGCTATTCTTGCCTCCGGACTGACGGGATTAATTTCAGGTTCATCAGTAGCCAATACAGTTACCACAGGAACTTTTACAATTCCCATTATGAAAAAATCTGGACTTCCTGCAGTTAAAGCAGGTGCTGTAGAAGTTGCAGCTTCTGTAAATGGTCAAATAATGCCACCCATTATGGGTGCAGCTGCTTTCGTTATGGCAGAACTTTTAGGTATTTCTTATTTTACAGTCATTACTCATGCATTCTTGCCGGCTGTTATATCTTACATTGCACTTTTTTATATTTCACACCTTGAATCTGTAAAACTAAATATTCGAGGATTACCTGAAAGTGAAATTCCACCACTTGGAAAAACTTTTTTAAGCGGAATTCATTATTTAATTCCAATATTTATTTTGGTTTATCTTCTTTTAATAGAAAGATGGACAGCCGCATCGGCTGTATTTTACTCAATTCTTTCTTTAATGGTTATTATTCTTGTTAGAGAGGTATTAGCAGCAAAAAAAAAAAATCTTAGTCTATTTGGTGGATTAAAATTTGGTATCAATGAAATAATTGCAGGTTTAGAAAAAGGAGCAATTAATATGATTAATGTTGCAATTGCCATTGCAACAGCGGGGATCATTGTTGGAGCGGTAGCTTCCACTGGATTAAGCAATAATTTAATTGTAATTGTTGAGGCAATTTCTGGTGGTAATGTAATAATATTATTAGCTCTAACTGCTGTTCTTTGTATTATTTTGGGAATGGGATTGCCTACTACGGCAAATTATCTTGTCGTTGCAGCGTTGATGGCACATGTTGTTGTTGAGGTTGGTGCTGCATCAGGTTATGTCTTTCCTTTAATAGCGGTACATTTATATGTTTTCTATTTTGGCTTAATGGCTGATGTTACACCACCTGTAGGTTTAGCATCTTATGCAGCTGCAGCAATATCAAGAGCTGACCCTATCAAGACAGGTATTCAAGCTTTTTGGTACAGTCTAAGAACAGCAATATTGCCAGTGGTATTTATTTTTAACAGTGAACTTTTGCTTATCGGAATCAAAAGTATTTGGCACGGTCTGATGGTAATAACAACATCATTGATTGCTATACTGGTTTTTTCAGCTGCGACACAGGGTTGGTTTATAAATAAATTACGATGGTATGAAATAATAATTTTTATTTTAATATCATTATCATTATTTAGGCCAGACTACGTGCTTGATAAATTTTATCCAAAGTATGAATACACACAATTACAAATAAGTAATTTACAATTTATTAATTTAAAACCAGATAGAGATGTTCATATAAGGGTAACGAGACGAACAGGATATGGGGATAGGTATAAGCTTTTTGTAATCAACAGAGATAGCTTTAAGGAAAATTACTCATTAGAGGAATATGGGGTTAATCTTGTCGACAAAGAAGGAAGAATGACTATAGACACACTTAAATGGAATGGTCTTGCAAAAAAATCAGGAGTTGAAACTGGTGATGTAATTAGTGAATTTAAAACTGAAATTTTAGATAGGCCAAATAAAGCCATCGTTTATCCTTTTGCTCTATTGTTTTTGTTTGGTTTTGGTTATTTAAATTATAGAAGAGATAAAAAAATCTAATCAATGGCAAAAAATTTTACTAATAAAAATATTATAAAAGGTAGATGGTACAATATTAATAAAAAAATAAAAAAAAAATAATTGCCAAGTATCATAGGATTAAAGATTGGAAAATGGATCCCAAGGGATATTTTCTGATAACAGTTGATAGAAATAAGAAAATCATAAGAGTAGGATATTGTATATTCGCAAAGTTAGGCAATTCACCTGTTAATGATATGGTAGCAGAAATTAAAGGTAAAACGGCAATAGAAATTGTAAATACTTTGATAAGAGAAAAATTTATTTCGACACTGCAGCATGCCGCTGATATAGGTATTGAACTCCATAAGGCTGAACTATCTTTAAGATATGGTTTTAAATATATTCAGGATAAAGATTTAGAAATTAAAATATAATAATAATCTATTTATTGATTATTTTCCAAATTCCCGAAGCAGTTGCTATAATTTTATCATCAACTTTTAGTTCACAAGTTAAAAAAACCAATGATTTAGTTTTTCTTTGAACTTTAGTAAACCCAATCAATTCCTCATCTAATTTAACCGATGAAATGAATTTTAATTCTAAAGAAATGGTCACACATGAATTTCCGTTTGCCACCCTATGTGCAGCAGTTCCAACTCCTGCGTCAGTTAATGCTGCAATAAATCCACCATGGGTGATTCCTGCTGAATTGAGATGATTTTTACTAATTTTGGTTTTGAACTCATACTCATTTTCAGAAACTGCTCTAAACCAAATCCCACCGTTGTGTTTCATGAATCCATCTTTAATGCTAATTTGTTGAAATTTTTCAATCATAATCTAATTTTATAAAGTCCATGCTAAAATTAAAAGAATAACAAAAATGAAAATAAAAAAATAAATCACAAATCTTTGTAGAGGAGCATGTGTTAACCATTTAAATTTCATATCTTAATGTCTTCTATTTTTACGTATCTGCTAGGAGTTGAACCCAAAACATCCTAGTCTGTAATAAGATAATAGACCTAGAAAGCAATAGCATTCATTATATTTAATTTATAATGATTTTTGGTTAGCAATACAATAAAATCAAAAGTTTTGCTGGTAATAAAATTAAAAATAATGTTAATTATTGTTATAAGCACATTGATAGATTAGAAAAGAAATAATGACTAATAAAATATTTTTTAGGGAAAATCATATTGCTTTAAAAATTGAATTGATTGATCTGTAATGCCAAGAAAAAGAAAAAAGAAAAAAAAACAACCTAAAAAAAGGAAAAATAAATCAAAACTTAAAAAGAAAACTAAATTAAAGAAAACTAAATTAAAGAAAACTAAATTAAAGAAAACTAAATTAAAGAAAACTAAATTAAAGAAAAAATCCAAAAAGGTTGTTAAGCAAAAAAACAAAAGAGATATTACAGCTCTTCTTAATGAAAAGGAAAGACAAGATCAAGAAATACAAGACAAACTAGAAGAAGAAAAAAGATTGTCCGAACAAAAAGAAAAGGAAAGACAAGAACAAGAAAAAAAGGAAAAAATTGCCTATATTGACGAAGAACAAAAATTTAAAGAGTTGGAAGATAGAAAGGCATTAGATAAAAATCAAGAAGAAGAGGCAGTAGATAGCGAAACACCTAGTACTAGTAGTACAAGTGACAACCAGACTGAATTTGACAAAAATGATAAAGAGAATAACCAACCCGAAGAAGAGAAAAAAGAGTAACTTATTTTAATAAACCTCATATATTTAAAACATAGATTTTAATTTTCATCTTATATAAAATAATTTAAATTAAATTAATGTTTTAACTGTTTAATTTTATCTTTCAGTCTTAATTTTAATTTTTTTGACTCTCTTAAATTCATCCAGGAGTTAGAGGTACGATCGTTTAATCTTTTTTTTTGTGATTTTTTTTGTTATGGTTTCGAGTTTTTTGTGCTCTTTTTTAAGATCTTTAAGTTCTGCCATTAAATGTAAATTTACAACAACTTTGGGGCAAAAATAAGAATTTAGATAAATAAAACGTAGATAAAAAAGCAACTAAGTTAAGAATTAATACACCACAGAATAGAGTGAATAAAACAATGATTGCCCATATACAGTTATATATAAAAGTCTATATTAAGAATAGTTTTTTCAGTTTGTTTTGATGATCTTTTTATTTATAAAAGGTCACCATGTAATTTATTGGTGGGCCCGAGAGAATTCGAATCCCTAACCTCCCCGTCCGTAGCGGGGCGCTCTATCCAGTTGAAGCTACGAGCCCAAGTATAACAATTGATACAAAGCTATTGTTTTTTATCAAAGAATATATCTTATTTGAAGTATCTTTGTATGTAATTTCTCTGAAATATTAATGATGATGTATAGAGTATAATTTATAACTTTTGTTTAAATATTTTTTTAAAACAAATTTTTGAATCCAAAATTTGGCATCTAAATTATTGTGTTTAGGTTCTAATAATTTTTTTAAGTTTTTTAAAATTAAAGTCATAACTATAATCTCAATATTTACATGGCCAAAAAAAGATGCAATTATGGTATAAATGAAACAAAAATTATGACAACTAAGATAATTGTTCCAGACATTGGCGATTTTGAAAACGTTGAAATAATAGAAATTTTAGTAAAATCTGGAGATATAATAAAAAAAAATGATCCAATTGTTACTTTGGAAAGTGATAAATCCAGTGTTGAAGTTCCATCACCGTTTTCTGGGAAAATTGCTTCATTAAAAGTCAAAATAGGTGACAACGTTTCAAAGGGAAGTATTTTGGCATTAATAGAGGCTAAAGAAACTGAATCAGATCAAACAATTGTTGAACAAAAAGAATCTACGGAGCCCAAAGAACTGAAAGAAGAAGCAAAATCTATTGTAGAAGAGAAAAAGAATATTCTTCCAGAAACTGAGAAAATTATTAAAGAGGCAGAATCAACCATACCCCAAACACCAAAAGAAAAATCACCACAAAAAGTTTACGCTCATGTAAACGAAGCTGATATTGATCCAATAGAAACGCGAGAATGGCTAGATTCTCTAACAGCAGTAGTTGCTAAAGACGGTACAGACCGTGCTCATTATTTACTCAAGAAATTAATTGATGAAGCTTATAAAGAAGGTTCTCACCGACCGTTAACTCGGATTACTCCGTATATTAATACGATACCTCCTGAAGCAGAAATTATGTCTCCAGGTGATCAAAATATAGAAAGAAGGATACGATCTTTAATTAGATGGAATGCAGCAGCTATGGTTGTAAAAGCAAACAAAAAAAATCCTGAACTTGGTGGACATATCGGCACATTTGCTTCTGCAGCTACACTTTATGATGTTGGAATGAACCATTTTTGGAGAGCAAAAAATAATAAATTTGGAGGTGATCTTATTTATTTTCAAGGTCACTCCTCACCAGGAATTTATGCAAGAGCCTTCTTAGAAGGAAGACTTACTGCTAAACAATTAAGTAATTTTAGACAAGAAGTTAGTG
>AZHQ01000016.1 GCA_000504605.1 alpha proteobacterium SCGC AAA288-E13 | reverse complement strand
ATTTGGCAACAATATGTGTAAATTTCTTATGAGATATGAACCTATATGTCCAGTCCCGCCTGTTATAATAATTCTTTTCATATAATTTATATTTATAATCTAATAATTGCTCAATAAAAAAAATTTTTTTAAAATTAAAAATTATTTATTACATCAATAACTTTTTTTAAAGATTTTTTTCTTAAACCAGGATAAATCGGTAATGATAACACTTCCTTTGAAATTTTATCTGTGATTGGGAGATAATTTTTATTACCGTCAAATAATTGCTGTTGATGAACCGCTTTACTATAGTGAATACCGGCAAATATTTCTTTTTTTCTTAATTCATAAATTAGTTTATCCCTATTCTTACATCTAATTACGTATAAATGATATACATGATAACAGTTAGGTTTTTCTAAGGGTTTCATAATTTTATAGTTATTAATGTTTTTGTTGTAATAATTTGCTATTGATCTTCTTTCGCTATTATCTTTGTTCAAGTATTTTAGTTTTACATTTAAAATAGCTGCTTGAATTTCATCAAGTCTGGAGTTTATTCCAATTAATTGTGCATTTCTATTTTCGTTCCATCCATATTCTCGTAAATAATTAATTTTTTTATAATAAAAGGAATCATTAGTTGTAATCATTCCGCCATCTCCGATGCATGAAAGATTTTTTGTTGGAAAAAAACTAAAGCATCCGAACATACCGAGGGAACCTAAATATCTTTTTTTGTATTTTCCTCCTGTTGATTGAGAACAATCTTCTATAACTGGTAGACCTTTTTTTTTGGCTAGATACAAAAGATCTTTCATTTCACAAGATTGACCATATAAATGAACTATGACTATAGCTTTTGTTTTTTTTGTAATTTTTTTTGAAATGAAAGAAATATCAATATTAAAATCTCTTTCACTTATATCACAAAATACTGGTTTGGCACCTGTATTTAATATACCCATAGCAGTCCCGGTGGCCGTATGTGATACTGTAATTACTTCATCGCCATAACCAACATTAAGTGCTTTTAGTGCTATAAAAATAGCATCGGTAGCATTGCCGACTCCTACAGCAAATTTAGTTTTGATGTATTGTGCAAAATTTTTTTCAAATTTGTTAAGCTCTTTAGATTTTACATAATTTCCACTATTTAAAACTTTTAAAACTGTTTTGTTAATTTTTTCTCTATATTTTAAGTAAACAGATTTAGGAAAATTAAAGTATATCATTTAATATATGAACATGGGGTACGTGTGATATCCATTTACCTTTAGTTGAAAAATTATTTTTTTCCTTATTTAAAATTTCTTCTTTTAAATTCCAAGCAAGCAAAAAACAATAGTCGGGTAAATTTTCATTAAAATACTTGTAGTCATAAATAGGAATATGCATTCCTGGGGATAGTTTATTTTGTTTAATGGGAGTAGTATCGGTAATAAACTTAATGTACTCAGTGCTAATTCCACAGTAGTTATATATTGTTGTGCTTTTTGAAGTAGCAGAATACCCGCAGATTGTCTTATTCTTATTTGTTAAAGTTTTTAGAAGCTTTAATAGTTCTTCTTTTGATTTTTTACAGCTCTTATTAAAATCAACGTAAATTCTATTATTCAACAAATTGAATTTTTTTTCGTAATTTAAGAAAAAATTATAATTTTTAGTTTTGTTATAAACGCCTTTTTTTGCAATAAAATATCTTAAGCTTCCCCCGGATGTATCAATATGCTCCACATCAAACAATTCTAAACCAAATTTACTACAAATATTTTGCATTGAGGTTAATGAAAAAATATAAACATGTTCGTCATAAATTTGATCATATGAATTTTTTGTAAAAACATCGATTAGATAAGGGTCTTCTGTTATAAAAATGCCATCATCTGACAAAAGATTCTCGATTCCTGAAAAAACCGATTGCAAATCAGGAATATGGGCAAGTGCATTTGCTGCCAAAATAAAATCAGCTTTTTTATAATCTTTTGAAATTTTTTTAGCAACGTCAAAGCTAAAATAATCATTAAGTACGTTAATACCTTTGCTTTTGGCAATATTAGAAACGTTGGTAGATGGATCTACTCCAAGATGATTGTATCCAAGATCACTTAAATACTCAACAATACCCCCATCATTATTACCAATTTCGACACAGAGCTGATTTACCTTTAAATTATATTTATTGATAAGCATCTTTGCAATATCCTTAAAGTGACTTTGCATAGATTTAGACTGTCCTGAATGATAGGCATAATTTTGATTGAACAATATTTTTGGGTCAGGCATTTCAATTAGTTGAAATAAAGAACAATTAGTGCAAAAAGCTGCTTCTAAATTAAAAAAATATTCACTGTCCAAATCTTTTTTATCAATAAATCCATTCGCTATTGGCATTTTTCCAAAAGATATTATGCTTTTAATATCTTGATTACAAAATCTACAATTATTGGTGCGTAAAATCACAATTTTAATAAGTCTCTATATTTATATAAATTAATATCCTTTAACCTGGCATTTTTTTTGTCATTATCACTCAATTTAGGAAACTTGCAGGGCCATTTTATATTTAACATTTTATCATTCCATAAAATTCCACTTTCATTTTTTTTATCAAAAAGTTCAGAAACTTTATAAATTAAATGTGATTGTTTTGACAAAACATAATACCCCGAGCCAACGCCAGCGGGTTGAAAAATTTGCATGTGATTTTTTGAATTTAATATCAATGAATACTGCTTTTTAAAAGATTTTGACTTAGGTCTTAAATCTACAAAAACAATAAATATTTTTCCCTCAACTAAATATAAAAGTTGATTTTGTGGTTTTTTATGTTGAAAATGTATACCTCTTAGTACATTTTTTTTTGAAAAGGAGTGGTCATCTTGAACAAAATGATTATCTAAAATTATGTTTTTTATATTTTTTTACATTAAAACTTTCAAAAAAATATCCTCTTTTATCTCTAAATATTTTTGGTTTGATAATCTTTAAACCATTAATTATTGTATTTAATACTTTCACTGATTTTTTCTTCTAAATTCTAAGTATTTTTTTTTCGTTAAAATATAATCTCTTTTAGAATATTTTGTATTTGTTAACACCATAATAGAATTTTTTGAACCTTCATATAAAGTGTCATACCAAATTGTCGGGGGGATATATATTCCTAAACTTTGATTTTTTAATTTAAATAATTTAGTCTTTTTTCCATCAAAACATCTAATATTTATTTTTCCATAAAGACAAATAAAAATTTGGCTAGTTCTTTTATGCGCATGACTTCCTCTTTTTGACTTTTCTGAAACATTGCCTGTTAAAAAAACTCTTTTTAAATTGAAAGGAATATTTTTTTTACTTGTATAGTCAGTTAAAAGTTCATTTCCTTTCAAATATGTTTTGAATTTAATCAAATATACATCTTTAAGTGAAAACATGAATTATATATAACTTATCAAAAATTAATTTAAATAATTTTTATTTCTATTAACATATAATCGCCAATAATTAAGAGTATCTTCAACTATCGTATTAATATTATAATTGGGTTTCCATTTAGTTAATTTATAAAATTTTGATGGGTTACAAATAAGCCTAGGAACCTGTACTGGTCTGATATATTTTTTGTGAATCTTATGTTTTATATTTCTTACCTTTGATTTTGAAATTAATAATTCCAAAAGATGTTTATATGTATAAGTAAATTTTTGATCATTATTGCCAATAATATATAATTCACCAATTTTACATTTATTGATGGCAAGCCAGTAAGCTCTGACCATATCCTTTATATGGGTTAAGTTTCTTTTATCCGTTAAAACTCCGGTTAAAACTAAAGGTTTTTGTAAACCTGCCTCAATTTTTGCTATTTGATATGCATACATTGGTAAACCAAAAACTTTATCACGTCTTGGACCTTCGTGATTAAATGCTCTTGTACGTATTACCCTAAGCCCATAAGATCTGAAATAAACATAAGCTATAAAATCTTGAGCTATTTTAGTAACTGCATAAGGATTAACTGGTCTTAAAATTGTTTTTTCAGTAATTGGAAGCTCTTTTTCTTTTATCTCACCATATTCCTCTCCGCTTCCTGGTAAGAGTATCAGTGGATTAATATTATTTACCAAACATGATTCAAACAAATTTACGGTCATCTTATAATTTACATCCATATACAAACTTGGGTGATCCCATGAAGGACTAACAAAACTCTGTGAAGCCATATGAAAAATTATATCTGGTTTTATTTTTTTTAAAACATTTTGAATTGCTTTGGGGTCCAAAAGATCACAATCAAACCATTCGATTTTATTGATTATGTGTAATATATTGTCTTCTTTTGAAAGATGATATCTTCTTAACCCAAAAACCTTAATATTTTTCTTTACTAATAAAAAAATCAGCAAGGTGACTGCCCACAAAACCAGTGATACCAGTAATTAAAATTTTTTTCATAGATAAATCAAATTAAATAATACCCCAAAGACACCAATAATTAATTAATAAAATTTTTTGATAAAAAAGTATTCAAAATCCTACCATAGTGATTACCTTTGTAATTTCTAATCAATTTTGTAAAATTATTTATTGTTATATATCTTTTTTTTAATGCTGCTATTTCTGGAAAACCTATATATGCTTTCTTTCGTTTTTCAATAGATTCGATCAGTTTTGATGCTTCAAAGATTTTTTCTGGGCTACCTGCGTCAATCCAATGATTTTTTTTGTCAATTATTTCTACATTTAATCTATTATTTTTTAAATATAAATTATATGAAAAGAATTATTATAACAGGCGGGACTGGACATATAGGTTCATATCTCATAAGAAATTTACACATATTGTTGCCAAATATAAAAATATATATTTTGGATAATATGTCTACCAACAGGTATTGTTCACTTTTTTCACTTCCTAAAGAAAGCAATTATAAATTTTTACATCTTGATTTAACCAAATGTTCTATTGCAGATATTCCCGATTCAGATTTAACAATACATCTTGCTGCTAAAACAGATGCTGCGCAAAGCGCAAAATTTAAAGATGAATTTTATTCGAATAATCTTAATTCAACAAAAAAAATTATTGAATATGCAAATAATAATAATTCAAAATTATTATTTGCTTCATCTACAAGTGTTTATGGTTCCCAATCTAATCTTGTTGATGAGAATTGTAATGAAAGTGAATTAAATCCTCAAAGCCCCTATGCAGATGTTAAACTTGAAGAAGAAAAATTAATCAAAACTGTCTTTAACAAAATTAAAAAAAAATATTTAATTTTAAGGCTTGGAACAATTTATGGTTTTGCTCCCGGAATAAGATTTCATACAGCTGTTAACAAATTTTGTTATCAGGCATCTATTGGTAAACCTTTGACTATATGGAAAACAGCATACGAACAAAAAAGACCCTATCTGGGACTATCTGATTTAAATTTGGCAATATGCCATATTGTAAAACATAATTTAATTAATAATGAAACGTTTAATTTGGTATCTCATAATATGAAAGTTAGAGAAATTATTGAAATAATAAAACAAAAACTAGAAGTTACAATAGAATTTGTGGAACATGAAATTATGAATCAACTTTCATTTGAGGTTTCAAATAAAAAATTTTTGAATACTAATTTTAAATTTAATTCAGATATAAAAAATGAAATTTCTGAGACATTAGATAAGTTACGACATTTAAAAAATGAAATGTAAGGTTACAAATCAGATCATTAAACCTTTCATGTTATTTGGAAAGATGTCTCCAGCTAGTAGTTTTTTAAAAATGAATTTTACACGTGGCATTTAGATATTAATTATGCAAAAAATAATTTTGGTTACAGGTGGCACAGGAAGATTCGGAACCGTTCTTAAAAAATTAAAAACAAATTATGAGATTCTTTTTCCCAACAAAAAAACTTTGGATATTACAAAATTCAGAAGTATTCAAAAATACATAAAATTTAAAAAACCAAATTTTGTTATTCATCTTGCTGGATTATCCAGACCGATGAATATTCACGACCGTAAAATTAAAGAAAGCATAAATTTGAATATCATTGGAACTTGTAATGTTACCAAAGCATGTGCAGAAAAAAATATTAAACTTATTTATTTTTCTACGAGTTATGTTTATCCAGGCACAAAGGGAAACTATATGGAATCTGATAGCTTGTTACCTGTAAATAATTATGCCTGGTCGAAACTTGGCGGAGAATGTGCTGTTCAATTATACAAAAATTCATTGATATTAAGATTATGCATGACAGAAAAACCATTTGTTCACAAAGCAGCATTTTATGATGTCAGAAATAGTTTTATGTATCATGAAGAAGTGGCAAAAATATTATTAAAATTGCTTCATATAAAAGGAATATTGAATGTAGGAGGCAAGAGTCAGTCGGTATACAATTTTGCTAAAATAGAAAATACAAAAGTTAAAAAGATATTTTTGAAAAAAAATAAAAAAATAAAAATGCCTATTAATTCTTCTATCAACATAGAAAAGTTAAAAAAAATTCTTAAAATAAAGTAACTTTCTATGAAAAATCTGAGTTTAATAAAAAAAATATCTTTGATAAAGAAATTATCTCTATACACTTTTTTAGTTTTAATTTTTTGTAACACAGCACTAACACAAAGTTCGTTACCCGAATGTGAAGGAAGTGATAGAAATATTTTAGAATATTCAAGAAAACATTTTAACAAGATGAGAAAATGGACAAATTGCCATGGCACTGCGATGGGCCCTGACGGTCAAAAATATGTTGGTGAATTTTTAAAAGGAGAATTTAATGGATATGGAATCTTTAGGCATCAGGGTAGAGAATATGTTGGGCAATATAAACATCATAAACGACATGGACAAGGAACATATACATATGCTAACGGCGACAAATACGTCGGAGAATGGAAAAAGCATAAATATCATGGAAAAGGTACTTACATTTATTCTAACGGAGACAAATATGTTGGAGAGTGGAAAAAAGATAAATATTACAAACCTGATAACCTAAGTGAGCGTGATGGATTTGGAACTTACACATATATCAATAAAGACAAATACGTTGGAGAATGGAAAAAGGGTAAACGACATGGACAAGGAACCTTTACTCAAGCAGACGGAAAAATTGAAGAAGGCGTTTGGAAAAAGGATAAATTAATTAAGAAAAAATAACAAATTATACTGTGTTAATTTTAACACCTTTTAATAAAAAGTTACTAATTTGTTTAGCTACCATTTCAGCGACTACTATTGAAGCTTCTATAGTTGATGCTGCTATATGAGGAGTTAATATTGCTTTTGGGTTGTTAAATAAAACATTTTCTTTAGCGGGCTCTTTTGAATAAACATCTATTGCAGCCCCAGCAATCAAATTTTCATTCAAAGCTTCGTTTAAATCATTTTCATCAACTATATTACCACGTGCGGCATTAATTATATAAGTTGAAGGTTTCATTTTTTTATAATGTTCTTTGCTTATTAAAGGTTTACCGTCAGCAGCAGCTTTACAATGAAAACTTATAATATCACTATTGCTAATTAACTCATCAAAACTAACATCTTTAACATGGGGAAAATCTTTTTTTCTTGATTCTAATGACTTAGAGTTAACCAAAATATTCATATCAAAACCTTTAACCAAATAACTTAATCTAACTCCTACATTTCCAAAACCTATTATTCCAAGAGTTTTTTTTGAAAGTTCTGCTCCTTTAATATTTTTTTTCTCCCACTGTCCTTTATGAGTAGTTTCATTTGCAAAAGGAATTCTTCTCAATACTGACATTATTAATGCAAATGCATGTTCTGCTGTGGCATTAGAATTTCCACCTGGTGTATTCATAACAATCATATTGTTTTCTTTTGCAGTAGGTACGTCAATATTATCAACTCCTGCGCCAGCTCTACCTATGACTTTTAATTTTTTAGCTGCCAAAATTATATTCTTTGTTACTTTTGTAGCTGATCTAACAACCATACCATCGTATTCAGAAATGATTTTTATAATTTCTTCTTCAGATAAACCAGTTTTTACATCAACTGAAATTTTATTTTTTTCAAATATTTTTTGAGCAACTTTGTTCATTGAATCTGAAATTAAAACTTTAGGCATTATTTTTTATAGAATTATATGCCCAGTCAATCCATGGTAATAATGCTTTCATATCATTATTTTGAACTGTTGCTCCACCCCATAATCTTAAACTAGGAGGTGCTTTAGGATAACCATTAATGTCTTTGGCTATACCTTCTTTGTCAAGTTTTGAAACTATTTTCTTAATTACATTTCTTTGTTCTTCTTCGCTAAATTTATTAAACCACTCATCTTTGATTAGAAGTGTAATGCTTGTTGAAGATCTTGTGTTTTTATCTTCACACATAAACTTAATCCAATCACTACCATTAACCCAATTTTCAACAATTTTAAGATTTTCGTTTGATATTTTTGTTAATTCACCTGTTCCACCCACAGACTCTACCCAATTTAACGCATCTATTACATCTTCAACACAAATCATTGATGGTGTATTTATTGTAGCGCCCTCAAAAATACCCTTAATTAACTTTTTTTTATTTGCTAATCTGAATAATTTAGGAATTGGCCATTTGGGAACATACGTTTCTAATCTTTTTATTGCACGAGGTGATAATGCTAACATTCCATGAGCAGCCTCTCCTCCTAAAACCTTTTGCCAAGACCAGGTGATTACATCAAGCTTGTTAAAGTCTATATCCATGGCAAAAATACCCGAGGTCGCATCACTAATTATTAAACCTTCTCTATTATCTGGTATCCATTTTGCATCAGGAACTCGAACACCCGAAGTTGTACCGTTCCATGTAAAAATTACGTCGTTTTTAAAATTTATTTTATTTAAATCAGGAAGTTTACCGTAATCAGCTACATAACTATTTACATTTTCAATTTTTAATTGTTCCAATACATCAATTATCCAATCTTTTCCAAAATTTTCCCAGGCCAGAACATCAATACCTTTGCAACCCAAAAGAGACCACATGGCAGCTTCTAAAGCACCAGTATTGGATCCAGCCATTATGGCCAAAGTATACGAATCCGGTAATTTTAAAACTTGTTTTGATTTAACAATTGCCTCATTAAGTTTATTTTTACATTCTTTTGATCTATGTGATCTACCAACAGGAGTATTTTTTAAAACATTAAAGTTCCAACCTGGTCGTTTAGCACAAGGACCACTAGAAAAATTTGAATTTGAAGGTTTAGTTGATGGCTTAATTAATGTCATAATTATTCAAAATCGTATGATATTAAACCGTCTAAAGGTTTTGGATCAAACCATGTTGATTTTGGTGGCATAGTTAATTTTTTGTCAGCAAAATTTATAACATCTTCAATTTGTGTTGCAAATAAAGAAAAACCTACGCTAGCTTCACCAGAATCTACTTTTCTTTCAATTGATTCTAAACCATGAAAGCCTGCAATAAAATCAATCCTCTTATCATATCTTGGATCTCCTATATCCAGGATTGGCTCGAGTAAATAATAATGTAATAAATTTATATCTAAATTAATAATATGAAATAAATTTTCTTCTGGTCTTATTTTTAATTTAATTGAATACCAATTTTTATCTAAATACATTCCAAATGATTTAGATTTATTTGGCTTATATAAAGAATTTTGTTTTTCTACAAAAAAATTTTTTTTAACCTGCTTGATAAAATCATTGGCAGAATAACCGTACAAATCTTTTATTAACCTATTATAGTCAAGTATACGTACTTGGCTTTTTGGAAATATGGCTACCATAAAATAATTATATGGTTCTTTTCCTGTGTGGTTTGGGTTTTGATGTTTTCTAATTTCCGACAGTTTTGACAATGCCTTAATTCGATGATGACCATCCGCAATGTAGATTCGATTTATTTTATTAAATATCTCGCTTATTTTAAGGACAGTATTTTGTTCATTTATAATCCAAAGTTCATGCTGGCACCCATCTAATGCTCCAAAAGAATATTTAGGTTTTAAAGTAATTTGTTCCTCGATTAACTTAGTTAATTTAATGTCATCGGGATAAATTACATAAATAGGTCCTATTTGAGCATTTAAATTATATATTTGGTCAAATCTTTTCTGCGACCTTTCAAAATAAATTTCTTCATGTCCACGAATATGTAGATTGTCATAGTCGGACAATTTTACTGCACCAACTATTCCAACTTGATTGTGATTTTTGTTTGAAATTTTATAAATATAAAAAGATTTAACATTATCTTTCATTAAAATTGAATTTTTTTTCATCAAATCAAATTGTTCTTTTGATTTAGTAAATATTTCATTTTGAGAACTTGAATTTTTAGAATCTGGATTAAAAATATTTAAATAACTCCATGGGTTATTTTTTTTATGATTTGTAATTATCTCTTCAGATAAATGATCTGTACTAGGGATAGATACCGACGAAGCTTTTTCTTCATTGGGCCGTAAACCCCTGAATGGATTTATAAAATACATAATAAACTATAAATAAAAAATTTTACTACGCTATCTTAGGTAAAGCTTCTAGGGCCTTATTTACTTCAGCTTCATTATAAACGTCTTCTGCAAGTTTATTCTCAAAATAATCAGAGTAAGCTTCCATATCAAAATGACCGTGCCCACATAAGTTGAAAAGAATAGTTTTTGATTTGCCATTCTTTTTACATTCAATTGCAGCATCTATTGCACCTTTAATTGCATGTGTTGCTTCAGGTGCTGGAACAATACCTTCAACATTTGCAAATTTTACACCGGCATCAAAACATTCTTTTTGTCCAAAAGCTTTTGCTTCAATAACTCCTAATTCTTTTAAATGACTAACCATTGGAGCCATACCGTGATATCTTAAACCTCCAGAATGCGTAGCAGGAGGTATAAATGACGAACCCAAGGTATGCATCTTGACCAAAGGTGTAAGATTACCAGTATCTCCAAAATCGTAAACATATTTGCCTTTTGTTAAAGAAGGGCAAGATCTTGGTTCGCATGCAATTACTTTTACATTTTGATTGTCACGAAATTTTTTGCCAATAAATGGAAAAACTAATCCCGAGAAATTACTACCACCGCCCGTACAACCAATTAATATGTCAGGATAATCACCAGCCATTTCCATTTGTATCATCGCTTCATTACCAACTACGGTTTGATGCATTAATACATGGTTTAAAACGCTTCCAAGAGAATATTTTGTGTCATCTTTTTGTGCAGCCATTTCAACAGCTTCTGATATGGCTATTCCGAGACTACCAGTGTTATTTGGATCTTTTTTAAGAATTGCCTTTCCTGTTTTAGTTTCGTTTGAAGGACTTGCTACACATCTTGCTCCATATGTTTGCATTAACATCTTTCTATATGGTTTTTGTTCAAAACTGACTTTGACCATGTAGACATCAAGATCTATTTTAAAAAGTGAACAAGCAAAAGCAAGTGAACTTCCCCATTGTCCTGCACCAGTTTCTGTTATGATTTTTTTAGTACCCTCTTCTTTATTATAAAATGCTTGAGCAACAGCTGTATTAGGTTTATGACTTCCTGTGGGACTTACTCCTTCGTATTTGTAATAAATTTTTGCCGGTGTATCTAAAGTTGCTTCAAGTCTTTTTGCTCTAAACAATGGTGAAGGTCTCCATTGTTTATATATATTTCTAATTGGTTCAGGAATTTCAATTTCTCTTTCTTGAGATACTTCTTGTCCAATTAGAGCCATAGGAAATAAAGGTGATAGATCATCTGGACCAATCGGTTTACCTGTACCAGGATGGAGTGGCGGCGCTAATGGTTTAGGGAGATCGGCAGAGATATTATACCAGGCTTTAGGTAATTTACTTTCCTCTAATAAAAATTTGGTTACATCGGTCATTTTAATTTATATTTTGACTACATAACTGAAAAAAATCAACAATAAAATATAATTTCATATATTCTTTATATTGTATTTAATCTAAAATAAATGAAAAAACTATCTCTATACGTGTTTCTGGTTTTAGGGCTGTTATTTCTATTTAAATATTCATTCAGTATTAAAACGTATTTAAAATGTGAACCATACAATCAAAATTCTAAAGAAATTTTATATTTTGCTTTTGATAAACGTTATATTTGGAGCAATTATGATCCAATAAATTCTGAATTTAGAAATCGGTCTAAGGCTAAATATGGAGAACGTTATGTTACTGCAATCTGGGATAACATAAAAATTAATAGGGAAGTGGGAACTATTATAATAACACCATCTTTAGCATCAATATTTGTAGATTTATTTAAGAAAGAAGAAACTAAAGATTTAGTTTTAAACTGTGAAAAAATTAATAAAAGAGAGCTACCAAAAGAAAAAGTTGATAAAAAATTTTAAATGAAAAAAGTAACTCCGCTGACGTCACCAGAGCGTCAAAAATATTTCAAAAATTTATCTAACAGGAGAAAACTAAAATAAATAGCGTCTTAATTGGTTGCGGGGGTAGGATTTGAACCTACGACCTTCAGGTTATGAGCCTGACGAGCTACCAGACTGCTCCACCCCGCGATAAAATTAAATTCGATTCCTCATTTTCTGGATTTTTTTTGCTCTTTTTATATTTTCTAGCTTAATCCTTTTTTTCTTTTCGGAGGGTTTTTCGTAAGTATTTTTTAATTTAATAATTTTGAAGAAACCTTCTCTTTGAAGTTTTCTTTTTAAAATTCTTAAAGCTTGTTCAACATTATTATCTTTAACTTCTATTTTAATAACTACCTCCAAAAATTGATTTCATTAACACTTTTAATTTTTTTTGTCCACTTAAATTCTTTAAATGTATCACTACAAAATTTTATAGTATTCCAATTGAATTTTTTATCCATTATGATTCCAATTCGACTACTTTTTTTTCTTTTTCAATTTTTTTTTCTTCTCTTTTAATTTTTTTTTTTGCTTTCTCCAAAGCATTTTCTAAATCAAGTTGCGAACAAAGATTTATCGCAATAGGATCTTTCGCAGATAAATTATTAAAGTTCCAATAAGTTCTTTTTTTTATAGATACAACTGTGTTTTTGGTTGTTCCAATCAATCTAGCAATTTGTGTATCCAATAATTTCGGATGGTTTTTAATTAACCAAAGAATCGCATCAGGTCTATCCTGCCTTTTTGAAAGAGGTGTATATTTAGGTTTTTTCCTCTCTTTTTTTGAAATATCAAGTTCTTTTTTAAGAAGTTGCAATGGTCTGTATATATCTTTTGATGAAAGCTCGATTTCTTCTCTAGTAAGTTGACTGGCTATAATAGGATTATAAGCCTTAATTCCTTTGGCTACTTCTCCATCTGCAATACCTTGAACTTCCACTTCATGTAAATTACAAAAATTTGCAATTTGTTTAAATGATAATGAAGTATTTTCAACTAACCATACAGCCGTAGCTTTTGGCATTAATGGAATATTTCTCATTTAAAAAATGATTTAAAATTTTGAAATTTTTTATTAAATTTACCTACTCTGCCCTTGTCCAAGATTTTTTGCTTTCCACCAATCCATGCAGAGTGAGATTTTGGATCTATGTCTAATTTAAGTATATCTCCTTCTTTGCCCCAAGTTGATCTGGTTTCAAACTGACTTCCATCAGTCATTTCAACCTTAATCTTGTGATAATCAGGATGTATTTTTTTTTTCATAATTTTATGAAGTTTTATAGCAAAAGATTTTAGTAAAATAAATAAAACTTACAATTTTAATTATTTATTAGATTAACTAAATCCTCATTTATAAAGGAATTTGTCACAAGAATATTCCTTTTATTTACATAATCTAAATTTCCATAATAATCAGTTATGCAACCACCAGCTTCTTTGACAATTATTATTCCAGCTGCAATATCCCAGTAATTTAAATTTCTTTGAAAAAAACCGTCAGCTCTTCCTGCAGCTACATAAGCCATGTCAAGTGCTGCACTTCCCATTTTTCTTAAAGGAGAAGGTAATAAATTTGAGATTTTTCTATATTCATCCAAACTTAATTCTTTTTCATTAGATTTAAAAGCAGGACCTCCTGTAAATATCATGCAGTCCTTTATTTTTTTTCTACTTGATACCCTTATTCTTTGATTATTTAAATAAGCTCCTTTTTCTTTTTCTGCTAGAAACATTTCATTTTTTATGGGATCATAAATTACACCGCATATTATTTCATTTTTTTTTTCTAAAGCTACAGAGATTGCAAAATGTGGAATACCATGTAAAAAATTTAATGTTCCATCAATAGGATCAATTATCCACCTATATTCGGAATTTTCAGATTTAATTTCCCCTATTTCTTCACTAAGAATAGAATAATCTGGTCTTGATTTTTTTAATTCACTGATTAATGTTTTTTCAACTTTTTTGTCCGCACTTGATACAAAATCAGAAGGTCCTTTAACTGAAACTTGTAATTTTTCAATTTCTCCAAAATCTCTGATTAATGTCTTAGAAGCTTTTTCACATGCCATTATTATTACATTAATGTTTGCAGAAATTACTTTCATTATTTTATTTTCTTAATGTATTCTAAGCTTCTGCTATCAACAATAATCTCATCGCCACTTTCTATAAAAGGGGGTACTAAAATTTTTAGATTATTATCTATTATTGCTGGTTTGTAAGACGAAGAAACAGTCTGTCTTTTTAAGGCCATATCAGTATTGATGATTTTACAGCATATTGAAATAGGTAATTCAACAGATAGGGGCTTGTCTTCAAAAAAATTAATCGTTACTTCTAAATTTTCTTTTAGGAGTTTTGCTTTTTCTCCAATCTTTTTTTTATTAACTATAATCTGTTCAAAAGTTGTCCGATCCATAAAATGACAATCTTTATCGTCTTCAAAAAGAAAATTAAATTTTTTTTCTTCCAATACTACCCTTTCCACATTATCGTTAGATCGAAATCTTTCATTAAGTTTGGTATCTTTGTTTATACTTTTTAATTCCACTTGATTAAAAGCACCACCTTTGCCAGGTTTGACGTGTTGAGTTTTTATAACTTCCCATAAATCATTACTATGGTCTATTATCATTCCGGGTTTAATTTCATTTCCTAATATTTTCATTTTTTATTTAAATTTCTTTATTGCTGAAACGGGATCTAATTTTTTATTATTCCAAACATAGTTTGAACAAGCTATAAAATCTGCCCCGTTTGATAAAATTTTCTTATAATTAGAATTATCAATTCCACCAATTGCAACGGTCGGCATATTAATTTTTTTTTTAGCCCAATGCAACGTAACTAAGTTGGCCTTAAAAGGTGATTTTTTTGTTGAAGATTCAAAAAATGATCCAAAAGTAATATAATTAGCTTTATCCTTTTTTGCTTTTAGGGCTAATTTTTTAGAGTTGTGACAAGTAATTCCAATAATTTTGTTCTTTCCTAATATTTTTCTACTTTTGTTATAATTCATATCTTTTTGACCAATATGACATCCATCAGCTCCGATTTTTTTTGCAATTAAAGGTTTATCATTAATTAAAAATCTAACATTATTTTTTTTAACTATTTTTTTTATTTTTTTAGATATTCTTAAAAGATTATTAGTAGTTATTTTTTTTAATCTTAGCTGAAAGAATTTAACTTTTTTGGTTTTGAGCACTAGATCAAGTTCTTTATAAAATTTATTCCCTTTTATCTTTGTGGGCGATATTAAATATATGAATTTTTTCAATTTTAACTAAACCGATATCTGATTTTCTAAGTCAATATTCCACTTGGCCGTAGTAGAAAGGCCATTCATTTTAGATCTATGATTAAAGATTTTTTGTGTATTATTAATATCCTTAATATTCTTTCCCCAATTTTTTAAAGCACTTTGCTGTAAAGCTCTTCCATATGAGAAACTCATTATAAAACTAGTATCATTAGTTTTATTAATTTCATTTAAATTTTGAGTAGCTCCAGTTTCAGTTTGTCCGCCTGATAAAAAAGCTATTCCCGGAACTTCACTAGGTACATTTTCCTTTAAACATTTAATTGTCATTTTTGCTACTTCTGTAGAATTACTTTTATTTTTTGATTTATCTCCGGGCAATATCATATTTGGCTTTAATATGGTTCCTTTAAGATTTACTTTATGCAACGTTAACTCTTTATAACATTCCTTTAAAACTCTAGAGGTTATCTCATAGCATTTGTTAATATCATGATCTCCATTCATTAGCACTTCTGGTTCCACTATAGGAACCATTTTTGCTTCTTGCACTAAAGAAGCATATCTTGCTAAAGCATGTGCATTCGATTTAATTGCTAATTCAGAAGGATATTTTTCAGAAATATTATATACCGCCCTCCATTTTGCAAATCTTGCACCTAATTTAAAATATTCAATCAATCTTTCTCTTAAACCATCTAATCCCTCAGTGATTTTTTCCTCAGGAGAACTAGCCAGTTTTTTTGCACCAGTATCAACTTTGATTCCTGGAACTGATCCAAAGCTTTTAATTAGTTCAGGTATAGTTTTTCCTAAAGAAGTTTTTTGTTTTATGGTTTCATCGTAAAGTATCACGCCACCAATATAATTTTTCATTCCTTCTGAAGAAAACAGTATTTCTCTAAATTTAAGTCTATTTTCAGCTGTTGATTCAACATTCACACTGGACAATCTTTTTGTCATGGTTCCGGTACTTTCATCTGCTGCTAATATACCTTTGCTCTTTGCTACAATCTGTTTTGCAATTTTCTCTATTTCACTCATGAATATTTTAATTAATTTCCAAAGCTTTTATACCAGGTAAAACTTTTCCTTCAAGAAATTCTAAAAAAGCTCCACCCGCAGTTGATAAGTAAGTAAATCCATTAGAACATCCAAATTTATTTACTGCAGCTACTGTGTCGCCACCGCCGGCAATAGAAACAAGAGATTTACTTTTAGTATTTTCACATATTTTGTTTGCAATTTTTTTACTTCCTATAGAAAATTCATCAACTTCAAAATAACCAGCTGGTCCATTCCATAAAATTGTTTTTGATTCATCAATTATTTCAAAAATATTTTGTATGGTTTTTTCACCAATATCTAAAATTAAATCATTATCATTAATTTTGTCTAAGATCTTTAACACGCCTTTTGAATTATAATTTTTTGATACCATCACATCTTCAGGCAATACAAGATTGCAGTTATTTTTTTTAGATTCTTGGATTATATTTTCAATAAAGTTTTCTTGATTTTTTTCAAATATAGATTGCCCAATATTGTAACCCTTATATTTTATAAAAGTATTTGCCATAGCACCAACAATGACGATATTTTGCATTTTTTTTATAAGATTAATTAAAACACCTGATTTAGTAGAAATTTTTGAACCCCCTATGATGCAAGTTATGGGTTTTTTTGCATTATCCGTTAACATTTTTATAATATTTACTTCTTCCAACAGCTGTTTGCCTGCAAAGGAATTAATATGTTTTGTTATTTCACAAACAGAAGCATGAGCTCTATGAGAACATGGAAACGCTTCGTTTATATATATATCACCAATTTTTGAAAGTTCTTTAGCAAAAGACACTGAGTTTAATTCTTCTTCTTTATTAAATCGCAAGTTTTCCAAGAGTAAGATTTTTCCATTAGGAATTTTTTTTGAATTTTGAATTACTAACGAACCAATACTTTCATTTAAAAACACTATATCTTGATTAAGATAATTAGATAATTTTTTTGCAATTGGTTTTAAAGTTAATTCAGGAACGATTTTTCCTTTGGGTCTTCCGAGATGTGCAATAATTATTATTTTTGCTTTTTTATTTATTAGAGATTGTATTGTTGGCAGCATTTTTTCAATTCGGGAATTCTCAGTTATAGCTCCATCATTTATTGGAACATTAAAATCAACTCTTAATAAAACCCTCTTTCCCTCTATATTTAGATTTTCATCTAATTGATTTATTTTAACCATAGTGTATTAAATCTTGCCAAAATAATTTGCCAAATCACACATTCTAGATGCAAAACCCCATTCGTTATCATACCAAGCAGAAACTTTTGCCATTTTGTTTTCTATGACCTTTGTTAACGCAAGGTCTACTATAGCAGAGTGAGAGTTATGATTAAAATCAGAAGAAACGAGTGGTTCATTATTTATCTCTAAAATATTTTTTAGTTTTGATTTAGAAGCT